>JBEIVK010000102.1:0-9693 GCA_040373935.1 Alphaproteobacteria bacterium | reverse complement strand
CGCCCCGCCCCCCGCCGCGCCCCCGGCGCCCACCCCGCCCCCCGCGGCGGCCCCGGCTCCCGCCCCGGCGGGCCTCACCGGCGCGGCCCTCGTCGGCACCTGGGTTGGCCCCTGCAACGCGAGCCCCGCGGGGGATGGCAGCTTCAACCAGCTCACCTTCCGCATGACGGACACGACCTGGGACCTCGACTACGTCGCGCACGGCGACGCCACCTGCAGCGGCAACGCGAAGTTCCTCACCGTCAACATCCAGGGCCCGTACACCATCGGCGGGCCGTCCGCGGCGGGCCCCGGCGCCCACGAGGGCACCTTCGGCTACACCCAGAAGTCCGTCACCGCCGGGCAGGACGCCGCGGTCGGCTTCCTCAAGGAGAAGTGCGGCTTCGACGCCAAGGTCGGCGTCCCGGTGGATCTCGCCGCTGGCTGCGCCAACCTCGGCGCGTACCCCATCGCGGACTGCAAGGAAGAGTTCGACATCGTGCGCCTCGAGGGCGACACCCTGCAGTTCGGCAAGCGCCCCGCGGACAGCAACATGTGCGCCCCGGACAAGCGGCCCACCACCTTCGAGGGCGGCGCCGCCGTCAAAAAGACGGGCTGAGGCCCCGCGCATCGGCCGCGCCCCCGGCGGCCGATGCCGCTCATCCCCCGCGGGCGGGCGCTCCCGAGAAGGCGCCGGTGCACACCCACCCCGCCGGCCCGCGCTCCAGCCGGAAGATCGCGCCGCGGTGGCCCTCGGAGACGTCGAACGCGGCCCCGCCGTGGTCCGCCTCGACCCGCCGCTGGTGGTTGCCGTGCCCGACGAGCAGCACGGCGCCGCCGGCCTCCGCGACGAGCGCATCCAGGGCAGGCCCGAGGCCGTTTCGGGTCCGCGGGATCGCCCCCACGGCCACCACCGCCGGGCGCGCGCCAGCCGCGGCGACCACCCGCGCCGCGGTCTCGGCCGTGCGCCGCGTGTCGGTGTGCAAGACCCCACGCAGGTTGACCCCCTGGGCCGCGAGCCACGCGCCACCGGCGTCTGCCGCGGCCCGGCCCTCCGCGGTCAGCGGGGGATTCCGGCTGCCTCCCGCCTTCTCGGCGTGGCGGCAAAAGAACGCGACCGTTGACATGCACATCCCCGGCGCACCGCCAGCGGGGCGGGCTGCGCGGAGGGTACACCGGCGCCGGCCAAACTGGACCTGTCTGCGGTGAATCGTCGGGCCCCGGGGCGAGGCGGCCCGGGCCCTCGGGCGGGGGCCGTGCGGGTCGCGCGCACCGCCCCCCACCGCCTACCAGGGCAGCTCAGTGCCGTCCTGGTGGAAGAACCGGCCGGAGGTCGCGGTGGTGAGGGCGTCGATGCGGGCGATGAGGCCGGCGGCGGACTGCTCGGGCGGGATGCCGTGGCGGCCCGTCATGTCGGTGGCGACCATCCCGGGGTGGTAGATGCCGACGGCGATGCCCCGCGGCGCCAGGTCGCGGGAGAGAGACACAAAAGCAGCGTTGACGGCGGCCTTCGACATGCGGTAGCCGTGGTAGCCGCCCGACCCGTTGTCCCCGATGGAGCCCATGCGGCTCGTGATGACGACGACCTTGGCCGCCGGGGCGAGCAGGGGCAGCAGCGCGGCGGTGAGCGCCAGCGGGCCGAAGGCGTTGACCTCCATCTGGCGGCGCCAGCCGGCGGGGTCGAGCCGGTCGAGGGACTCGCGCTCGAGAATGCCGGCGTTGTTGATGAGCACGTCGATGGGGGTGCCGGCGAGGCGCCCCGGGAGGGCCGCGAGGCTCGCGTCGTCGGTGACGTCGACGCCGTCGAGGACGCGCACGCCGAGGGCGAGGAGCGCGGGCGAGGAGCGGCGGCAGACGGCGATGACGGTGTCGCCGCGGGTGGAGATGGCGCGGGCGAGCGCGAGGCCGATGCCGCGGTTGGCGCCGGTGAGCAGGATGGTGGACATGGCGCCCCGGTAACGCGGCGCGAGAGGCGCGGGTGCGCCGCGGCGTCGCCGGCGGTCCGGGCGCGGCCACCGCGACGCACCGAGACCGTCGGCACGACCACCCCGCGCGCCCTCCGCGATAGACGGCCCACCCGTGCCGACGCTCCCCGCCAACTTCCCGCTCGGCGAAGCCCTCGCGCTGCTCGCCCCCCTCTCGTGGTCGGTGGCGGTCGTGTTCTTCCGCCGCGCCGGCGCGCTGCCGCCGCTGTCGATCAACCTCTTCAAGAACGTCCTCGCCATCGTATTGCTGGGCCTCACGATGGTGGCGCTGGGGACGGGCCTGCCGGCGGAGCGTCCGGCGGCCGACTGGCTGCGCCTCGCCGTCAGCGGGATCATCGGCATCGCCATCGCGGACACGCTGCTCTTCGAGGGGCTGCGGCGCATCGGGGCCGCGCGGCTGGCCATCGTGGACACGGCCTACGCGCCGGTGGTGGTCCTGTTGTCCTGGGCGTTCCTGGGGGAGCGGCCGTCGGGCGGCTTCGCGCTGGGCGCCGCCTTGGTCGTGGGCGGCGTCGCGCTGGCCTCGCTCCCCGCGCGGGGCGGCCCGGCGGGCCCCGAGGCGGTCGGCGGGGCCGCGGCCAACCGGCGCGAGCTGGCGCTGGGGACCGGCATGGCCTTGATGGCCATCGCGGGCACGGCCTGCGGCGTGGTCATCGCCAAACCGGTGCTGGCGAGCGCAGACCTGGTGGAGGCCACTTGGACGCGGCTGGTCGCCGGCGTGGCGGCGATGGCCGTCTGGGTGCGGGTGGGCGGCCGGGGCGCCGAGGCGGCGGCGGCGTTTCGGCCGGCGCGCGTGTGGTGGGCGTTGGTGCCCGGCGCCCTCATCGGCGCGTACGTGTCGCTGTTGCTCTGGTTGGGCGGCTACAAATGGGCGGACGCCTCGGTGGCGGCCGTGCTGAACCAGCTCGCGACGGTCTACATGTTGGTTCTGGCGCGGCTGGCGCTCGGGGAGCGGGTGCGGCCGCGGCAGGTGGCGGGCGGCGCGGTCGCCGCCGTGGGGGCGCTCGTGGTGGTGCTGGGGCCGGGATGACGCACGGGCAGGGCACGCCGCATGGCGAATGCTCCGTACAGCGCGGGGCCGTGAAGTGGACTAAGCCCCGTGTCGATGCCTCACCAGGGAGCGGTCATGAAGCTGTCGTCCGATGCCTTTGCCCATGGGATGCCGATTCCGGCTGAGTTTGCCTTCGCCCGCCCGGACGGCGCGGGGGGCATGGCCCTGTCCTCCAACCGCTCGCCGGCGCTGGCCTGGTCCGAGGTCCCGGCGGGCACGAAGTCCTTCGTCCTTCTCTGCCACGACCCAGACGTGCCGAGCCGCCCGGACGACGTCAACCAGGCGGGCCGTCGGGTGCCGGCCTCCCTCCCGCGCATCACCTTCTACCACTGGGTGCGGATGGACATCCCCGCCGACGCGCGGGCGCTGGCGGCCGGGGCGGGCTCGGAGGGCATCACCCCGCGGGGCAAGCCGGGGCCGGACGCCGGCGGCGGCGCGCGTCACGGCATCAACGACTACACGGCCTGGTTCCAGGGCGACGCGGCGATGGAGGGGTCCTACTTCGGCTACGACGGGCCCTGCCCGCCCTTCAACGACACCATCCTGCACCACTACTGGTTCACGCTCTACGCGCTGGACGTGGCGCGCTGCCCGGTCGATGGCGTGGTCGACGGCCGCGCGGTGGCGGCGGCCATCGCGCCGCACGTGCTGGCACAGGCGTCGGTGATGGGCACCTACACCATCGCCCCTGACGTGGGCTGAGGGCCGGGGGCGCGGGTGAGCGACTGGACGCCGGCGCCGGTCCCCTTCGACGAGCTGGAGCGCCGCACGCGCCTGGCACGGCTCGGGCTGCAGCGCGGCGGCGCCCACGCGGTCCTGGACGCCCTGGTGGCGGTGGCGGCCCGGGACTTCGCCGCGCCCATCGCCCTGGTCTCGCTGGTGGACGCCGACGAGCAGTGGTTTCCCGCCCGCATCGGGCTGGACGTCCCCGCAACCGGCCGCGCCGAGAGCTTCTGCGGTCACGCGATCGCGAGCCAAGCGCCGCTCGTGGTCCCCGACGCCCTCCAAGATCGCCGGTTCGCCGCCAATCCACTCGTGGCCGGCCCCCCCGGCGTCCGCGCCTATCTCGGCGTCCCGCTGTTCAGCGGCCCGGCGCAGAGCGGCGTCGGGACGCTGTGCGTCATCGACCGGGCACCGCGGGTCTGGTCCGCCGAGCAACAAGAGCACATCGCGCGGCTCGGGCTGCTGGTCGAGTCGCAGCTCGAAGCCATCGCCTATCGGGAGACCTGGGAAGACGCGCCCCTCGCCTTGTTGACCGTGGACGCCAACCTTCGCTGCCTCCAGGCCAACCCGGCCTTCGGCCGCATGCTGGGCCGCCCCGTCGGCGCCATCCAGGGGCGGGAGCTGGGCGCCTTCGTCCGCCCCGCCGACCGCGCCGTGCTCGCCGCGATGCACGCCCACGTCCGCGCCCACCGCGAGAGCCCGACCCGCCGGGAGTTGGTGTTCACGCGCCTGGGCGGGGAAGCCGTGCTCGGCGGCGTCAGCATGGCGCCGCTGCGCGCGGTGGACGGCCATGCGGTGGTGGTCATCCGCGACATCTCTCTGGAGCGCCGGACCGCAGCCCGCTCCGGGGTTGTGGCGGCAGTGCGCGCCGAGCTGGACGTCCCGCTGGCCCGTGCCCAGGCCCGCAGCGCAGAGGCCCGCGCCCGCGGCGTGACCGCCGCAGACCTCGACGCGATGGACGCCGCGATCGGCGAGTTCAACGATCTGGTGGAAGCCCGCATCGGCGACATCGCCGCACGGGTGCGGGTGGAGGCGGATCTCTCAGCGAGCGAGCAGCGCGTCCGCACGCTGCTGGAGCAGGTCTTCGGCCCGCTCCTGGTGATCGACGACCGCGGGCGCGTGGTGGACGCGAACGGCGCCGCCCTGGGCGCGCTGGGCTGGTCCTTCGACGACCTCGTGGGGGCCAGCCTCCGCGTGGTCCTGCCGGCCTTCTCGGAGGGCGTGTGCGCGCGGTGGGTCCAAGGCGTGGCCGGGCGCCCGGGAGAGGCCCTCAGCGACACCGCGACCTTCGTCCGCCGCGACGGCGCCGACCTGCACGCCGAGCTTCGGGTGATGCGCATGGACTGGAACGGGCCCGACCGTCTGGTCGTCCTGGTGCGCGACGTCACCGAGTCCCTCACCCGCGAGAGCACCCTGCGCGCCGAGCGAGACGGGCTGGTGGTTCAGCACCGCTCGGACCGCGAGGCGATCGACGAGCTGCACCGGGTCGAGGCGGCGCTCAAGCATTCGCTCGAAGAAAAAGAGACGATGCTCAAGGAGATCCACCACCGCGTCAAGAACAACCTCCAGCTCGTGTCGAGCCTGCTCACGCTGCAAATGGAGCAGGTGGACCTCCCCGCCGTCCGCGAGGCGCTGGGCGACAGCGTGCGGCGGGTGCGCTCGATGGCCCTCATTCACCAGCACCTCTACGGCTCGGCCTCCTTGGAGCGGGTCGAGCTGGGGAGCTACGCGCACCATCTGGCCGAGGCCTTGCGGATGACCTTGGCCCCCCGCGCGCGGCTGCGGGCCGATGTGGCGAGCGTGGACATCCCGGTCGACAAAGCGGTTCCGATCTGCCTTCTGCTGAGCGAGCTGCTGACGAACGCCTTTAAATACGGGCTGCGGGCGCCGGGCGCCACCGGCCCGGACGAGTGGGACGTGCGGGTCGGCGTCGCGACGGACGGGCGCACGCTCCGCGTGTCCGTCTCCGACCGCGGGCCCGGCCTGCCGGCGGGCTTCCGCATCCAGGGCCACGGGAGCCTCGGGCTCCAGCTCGTGTCCTCGCTCACCCGTCAGGTCCGCGGCGAAATTCACGCCCGCACGGACGGCGGGGCGGTCTTCGAGCTGCTCGCCCCGCTCTGAGCGCGGGCGTCAGGGCACCCCAGGCGCCGCGTCGGACGCCGTGCACGGGAAGCGGACGTCGAAGGATGTGCCCTCGCCGGGCGACGATCGCAGCGCAACGGTGCCGCCGAGGCCCTCGACGACGAGATTGTGCACGATGAACAGGCCCAGCCCCGAGCCGCCGGTGCCCGCCCGCGTGGTGAAGAAGGGGTCGAAGACCCGCGCCGCGACCTCCGCGCTCATGCCCCGCCCGTTGTCGCGCACCGTGAGCAGCGCATCGTCTCCGTCGCGGCCCACCTCCACGCAGATCTCTCCGGCGGCCCCAGGGTCGAAGGCGTGGGTCAGCGCGTTGGTGACGAAGTTGGTGACGACCTGGGACAGGCTGCCCGGCCGGCTCCGCACACGCACCTCGCCGGCGGCCACCACGCGCACCTCCACCGGCGACCGACGCAGCAGCGGCCGCAGGCTGGCCACGACCTCGCGGACATAGGCCCCAAGCTCGAACGCGCGAACGCCGTCGCTCGACTGGTCCACCGCGACGGTCTTGAAGTGCTGGACCAGCTCGGCCGCCCGCTGGAGGTTGGTGTCGACCAGGCCGAAGGCGGTGGCCACCGTCTCCACCTGGGCGCGCAGATCGCCGAGCCGCACCGGCCGATCGGCGAGGAGGCCCTGCAGCGCGGCCAAGGAGTCGCGCGCGACGGACGAGGCCGTGACCGCGACCCCGAGCGGCGTATTGACCTCGTGGGCGACACCCGCGACGAGCACACCGAGCGACGCGAGCTTTTCGCGGCGCACGAGCTCCTGCTGCGTGGACTGGAGCGCATCCAGCGATTGGGCCAGCTCAGCGGCCTGCTGGCGCAGCTCCGCCTCCAAGGCCGACAAGGCGGCGTAGTCGCGCTCCCGGGCGTCCAAGGCGGCGAGCGTGCGGCGCTCCGCGGTGATGTCGCGGTAGAACAGGACGAAGTGGGTGAGCAGCCCAGCCCGGTTGGTGACCGGCGAGGCCGATACCGCCGCCCAGCGGGCCTCGGCCGCGGCGCCGGGCCCGCGGAGAACCGCCTCGCCGGGCCGCCCCTCGTCGATCGCCGCGAGGAGGAGCGCCCGCTGCGCATCCTCGGGATCGCCAGGCGGGAGCGGGATCCCACCGGAGAGAACGTCCTCACGGGCCCGCCCGAGCAAGCCGAGCGCGGCGTCGTTGCACGCGAGCGCCGCGACGGGCGCGCGGCGCACATCGACCAGGGCAATGCCCACGGTCGCGGCGTCCACCGCCGACCCGAGCAGGCGGAGGTGGGTGTCGGCGGCGTGGCGCTCCAGCGCGACCGTCACGGTGGCGAGGAGCGTGCGCTCGTCGAAGGGCTTGAGCAGGTAGCCGTAGGGGCTCGTCTCGGCGGCGCGGCGCAGCGTGTCGTCGTCCGCGTAGGCCGTGAGGAACACGACCGGCACGTCCCCGATGGACGCCAAGGCGCGCGCGGTCTCCACGCCGTCGGCCGGGGGACGGATGAAGATGTCCATCATCACGAGATCCGGCGCGGAGGTCCGAAAGAGCTCCAAGGCGTCATCCCGGTTGTCCGCCACGCCGACCACCGTGTAGCCGGCGCGTTCCAGGCGGCGCTCGAGGTCCAGCGCGATCAGCGCCTCGTCCTCCACGATGAGGACCCGGGCGGCCGGCCGCGGGGCCCCCGGGGAACCGTCGGGGCGAGCAGGGGAGAACATGGACATTCGGAGACCTCGAGGCGACCCGACCCCGAAGGCCGGTCCAATCGTGGCCGGTCTAACCGATCAGGCAGCAACCGACTCCGGCCCCGCCAGCCACGCGATAGGACGCGTCATGACCGAGCCCAGCGACATGTCCGCACCCACCGGGGAAAGCACCGGGCCCGTGCAGGACGTCGCCCGCCAGCTCCAGTGGCTGGCGGCCGTCGCCCGCCGCACCGGCAACGCGGTCATCGTGACCGACGCCTCCCACCAGATCGAGTGGGTGAACGATGGCTTTCGGCGCCTGACCGGCTACGACCTCGCCGAGGTGCGCGGGCGCCGCCCGGGGGTCTTCTTGCAAGGGCCAGACACGGACCCCGCCGCGCGCGCCGCGATGGCGGCCCGCATCGCGCGTGCCGAGCCCTTTGACGCGGTCGTCCTCAACTATGCCAAAGACGGGCGGCAGTACTGGGTCCGCATCGAGGCCGAGCCCACGCGCGACGCCGGCGGCCGGCTCACCGGCTACATCGCGATCGAAACGGACGTGACCGACCAACGCGTGGCCGCCTCGCGCGAGCGCCTGACCAAGCGCATCGGCGACCGCCTGCTCAACTGCGGCACCGTGGAGCACGCCGCCCGCATCGTGGTGGACGCCCTGGTCGAGGCCTATGACATCCGGGCTGCCGCCGTGTGGGTGGTGGAGCCCGGGCGCCCCACCCTCCGCTTCGTCGCCGGCGCGGTGGACCGCCCCGACACCGCAGACTGGATGGAGGTCACCTCCTCGCGCAGCTTCTCCCGCGGCACGGACTGGGTGGTCGGCGTGGGCGCCCCCGGCGTCGCATGGGGCACGGCCGCCCCCTGCCAGAAGACCGACTTCTGGGAGCGAGACCAAAACGGCCAGTTCTCCCGCCGCGCCGCCGCCGCGCAACGCGCGGGCATCCGCACGGTCTGCGCCGTGCCCGTGCTCGGGCCCGCGGGGGTGGTGGCCGTCATCGAGTTTGGCGGGTCCCACAACTACCCGGGGCACGAGCGGCTGCCGTCGCTCCTCGAACAAGTGGCGCTCCAGCTCGGCGCCTTCATCGACCGCCACCGCAGCCAGCGGGCCTTCGAGGCGGTCTTTCGGCACAGTCCCGACGCGCTGCTCCTCGTGGACGCCTCCGGCGCCGTGGTGGACCTCAACGCCCGCGCGCGGGAATGGTTCGGCGCCGCCGCGGGCCACCCGCTGGCATCCCTGCTGGATGGATTTGCGCCTCCCGCGGCAGACGGCCCGGCGCCGGCGGTCGCCGAGCACCGCGCGCACCGTGCAGATGGCACGCATTTTACGGCCTCGATCGCCGTCTCCCGCAATGAGGCCACCGGCGCGCCGGGCAGCATCGTGTCCATCCGAGACCTCACGGAACGCCTGCGCGCGGAGGAGGCCCTGCGCCGCTCCCTCGCCGAGAAGGTCACGCTGGTGCAAGAGGTCCATCACCGCGTCAAAAACAACCTCCAGATCCTCTCGAGCCTCGTGGCGCTGCAAGCCGACGCCCTCGACGACCGGGTGGTGCGCGACGCGTTGCAAGAGACCGCCCATCGCATCCAGTCGATGGCCCTCGTGCACCAGCAGCTCTATTCGCACGACGACCTCTCCCGGATCCGGTTCGACGACTACGCCCGCGCGCTCTGCGCCGCGCTGCGCGCCTCCATCGCGCCCAGCGCCCTCCTGTCGGTCGAGGGAGACCCAGTGGAGATCCAGATCGAACGCGCAGTCCCGGCCGGCATCATTCTGAACGAGCTGGTCACCAACGCGTTCAAATACGGCCGCTCCGCCGACGGGCGCACGGCGGTGCGCGTGGACGTCGCCGCCACCGCGGAGGGCTTCTCCTTCACCGTGGCAGACGACGGGCCGGGGTTCGGCGCCGACCCGCCGCGCAAGGGGTCGATGGGCGCCACCCTCATCGCGGCGCTCACCCGGCAGCTCCGCGCGCGGCGCACGCAGGGGCCTGGCCCCGGCGCGCACATCCGCATCGACGTCCCGCACGGCCCCTGACCCGGCGCAGCGGGCGCCGCCGCCTCAGCGACGCCCACCCCGGCCGGCGCCGTTGGACTCGTCGGACCCGGTGCCAGCGGGGCGCGGCGGCGGACGCGGCGAACCGGACGGGCGCCCGGGGCCCGGGGCGGAGG
>JBEIVK010000251.1:0-5772 GCA_040373935.1 Alphaproteobacteria bacterium | reverse complement strand
GAAGGCGCCGAGGTTCTGCCGCTCTCGCACGTCGAGGGGGCCGAGGTCGGCCCGGCGGCGCACGCGGGCCCCTTCGCCCGCCTCCGGCCGGGGGCCCGCCTGGAGCGGGGCGCCAAGGTGGGCAACTTCGTCGAGATCAAGGCCACCACCCTCGGGCCGGGCGCCAAGGTGCCCCACTTGTCCTACGTGGGAGACGCCCTGGTGGGGGCGCGGGCCAACGTGGGCGCCGGCACCATCACTTGCAACTACGACGGCTTCGCCAAACACCGCACCGAGATCGGCGCGGGGGCCTTCATCGGCAGCAACAGCGCCCTCGTGGCGCCGGTGCGCGTGGGCGCGGGGGCCATCGTCGGGGCCGGCTCGGTCATCACGCGGGAGGTCCCGCCAGACGCCATCGCCGTCGCCCGCGGGGAGCAGCGGGTGGTGGATGGCGGCGCGGCCCGCTTTCGTGCGCGCAAGGCGCCGGTCACTGGGGAGGGGCGCTGATGTTGCTCGATGGTCTCAACCCGCCGCAGCAGGAGGCCGTCGCGGCGCTCCATGGCCCCGTCCTCGTCCTCGCGGGCGCGGGCTCCGGCAAAACGCGCGTGCTCACGCACCGCATCGCCAATCTCATCGCCCACGGCGTCCGCCCGTGGAACATCCTCTCCGTCACCTTCACCAACAAGGCAGCCGCCGAGATGAAGGAGCGGGTGGCGCGTTTGGTTGGCCCCGGCGCGAAGGATGTTCATCTCAGCACTTTTCACAGCTTCTGCGTCCAGGTGCTGCGCCGGGACATCGAGCCCCTGGGCTTCACCGGGCGGTTCACGCTGTACGACACGGACGACCAGAAGTCGGTCGTGAAGGCCATCCTGCGGGACCGCAACATCGACGAGAAGCGCTTTTCGCCCGCCGAGATGCTGCGCCGCATCGACCGCGCAAAAAACCGGATGGTCTCTCCCGATGTGCTGCCCGACGTGATGGAGGTGCCGCCGGGAGACCCGACGGTGGACGTCTACCGCGCCTACATGGGGCGGCTCAAGGCGCAAAACGCGCTCGACTTCAACGATCTCATCAACTTCACCGTGGAGCTCTGGCAAAAGGACGCCGCGGCGCTCGCCCGGGCGCAGGCCCGGTACACGCACTTGCTCGTGGATGAGTACCAGGACACGAACCGCGCCCAGTTCGAGCTGGTGCGGCTTTTGGCGGGTCAGCGGCACAACGTGATGGTGGTCGGAGACGACGACCAGTCGATCTACGGGTTCCGCGGGGCGGACATCTCCAACATCCTGAGCTTCGAACAGTTCTTTCCAGAGGCGAAGATCATCCGGCTGGAGCAAAACTACCGCAGCACGGGCAACATCCTCGCCGCCGCCAACGGCGTGGTCCAAAACAACCGGGGTCGGCGCGACAAAACCCTCTGGACGGCGGCCGGTCCCGGCGACAAGATCCGCCTCATCGTCGGCGACGACGAGGACCAAGAGGCCGAGAAGGTCTGCGAGACGGTCGCCGCGCTGCTTCGCCAGGGCGTTCGCGGGGCGGACATCGCCGTCATCTACCGGACGAACGCGGCCTCCCGCGCCTTCGAAAAGGCGCTTGTGCGCAGGCGGATCGCCCATGTTCTGGTGGGTGCGGCGCGCTTCTACGAGCGGCGAGAGGTGAAGGATCTGCTGGCGTGGTTGCGCCTCGTACTCAACCCCGGTGACGACCAGGCCTTCTTGCGGGCGGTCGGCTCCGTGAAGCGCGGCGTGGGCGACAAGGCGGTGGAGGCACTGCAGCAGGAGGCCGGGTCGCGCGGTGTCCCCTTGTTCGAAGCGGCGCGGCGCGCGGCGTTTTCGGCCGGTCGTGCCGCCAAGGGGCTCACCGAGGTCGTGGGGGTGGTCGAGGGACTCCAGGGTGCGCTTGGGCGGTTGCCGCCGGCAGAGCTCGTCCAAAAAGCCTTTCGGGACAGCGGCATCGAGGCCGCGCTCGTCGCCGAGGGCGAGGAGGGCGAGGCGCGCGTGGCGAACGTGGCCGAGCTGTTGCGCGCCGTGGCGCTGGAGACGAGCGGGGTCGATGGGGCGCCGCCGGCCGACGGCGAGGCCGCGACCGCGCGTCTGCAGGAGTTTCTGGATCGCGCCGCGCTCGCGGGTCAGGCCGATGAGCTCCCGGACGCCGAGGCCGCCGCGCGCATCACCTTGCTCACGGCCCACCTCGCCAAGGGGCTGGAGTGGCCCGTCGTTTTTGTCGCCGGCATGGTGCAGGGCGGCTTCCCGCACTTCAACGCCGGGGACGACGAAGACGCGCTCGAAGAGGAGCGGCGCCTCGTGTACGTCGCCTTCACGCGGGCGCGTGAGCGGCTCTACCTCACGCGGGCACGGCGGCGCTTCAACCCCTTCAAGCGCCAGTTCGAGGAGTCGGAGCCGTCGCGGTTCTTGCGGGAGATCCCGCCGGGCCTGTTGGAGCACGCGGGCGCCGGCGGGTTTTCGCCCGGCGTGCCCACCGACGTCGATCGTGCGGAGCGCCTGCGGCGCCTCGGCTTCGACCCTGGTCCCGGGCGCCCCGGCGGGTTCTCGGCGCCGTCCCACCCGCGCGTCCCGCCGGTCGAGCGCGCGCCGGTGCCTGCGCCGGCGCCGTCCGGGACGTACCGGACGCGCACGCCGGAGTCGGTGGACGAACTGAAGGAGGGCATCCGCGTGCTCCACCCGCAGTTTGGAGAGGGCGTCATCCAGCGGCGTTCCGGTCCGCCGACCTCGCTGAAGATCGAGGTCTCCTTTGGGTCGGCGGGCCGCAAGACGCTCTTCGCGCGCTTCGCGCAGCTCGAGATCCTCGAATCGTGACGAGGCGTGACAGCACCAAGGCCCCCAGGTGGGGTCAATGGTGCTATCACCATGCAATCGGGCGTTGGCGCCCCCGCGGCGGGGGGCGTTGTGGTAGCCTCAGGCGCCCTCTCGCCGCCCCGGGAAGCACAGGGTCCTCTCGATGATCGTCGCCTGCGAGCACTGCGGAGCCAGATACAAGCTCGACGAGTCCCGGATCGCGGGGCGCGGCGCCAAGGTCACCTGCCCCAAGTGCCGGCACGTCTTCGTGGTCTTTAAGGACGCGCTCCCCGATGCCGGCGCCGCGGACGCGGAGCCTCCGACGGCGGTGGCCGGCGCGGCGGGGCCTCTCGGCGCGCCGCTGCCCACCGCGGGCAGCCCGTCCCCTGGCGCCCCCGCCGCAGAGCGGGGCGCGGACGTGCCGCACCCGGTTGGCCCCGATGTCCACAGCCTCGAGTTCCGCAAGGTGGGCATCGCCTCGTGGAAGGTCAAGGTCAAGATCGGCCTCGTGTATGACTTCTCGGACTTCAAAACCCTGAAGAAGTACATCGCCGAGGGGCGCGTCACCTCGGCCGACCTCCTCTCCCACGACGGCAAGACGTGGACGCCGATCGGAGACATCCCCGATTTGGAGCGCCACTTCGTCGATGTCTACCTGCGCGCCGAGGCCGCGCTGGCCCCACCGCCGGTCGCGCTGTCCGCGGCTGCGGGCGCCGCGCCCGCGGCGGACGACTACGTCGAAGACGACCCGACAAACATCATGGGGATGGCCGGCCTCTCCGCGCCCTCCCAAACCAACCTCGCCACCTTGCCGGCGTCGGCGCCCCCACCCGCCAAGCCCAGCCGCAGCGCGCCGTCGGCCCCGCGGCCGGCCGGTCTCGGCACAACCTCCGACTTGAACGCCCTGCTGGCAGCCGCGTCCGCGGAGGTCGACGGCCCCGACCCGGCTGCGGCGTCGGCGGCGGCCCGTCCCGCCGAGCCCACGGGCCCGCGCTTCGTCGACCCATTCGAGCAGCGCCGCAAAGAAAAGGCGGCGGCCCGGGCGCAGGCGCCGGCGGCGTCGTCTCCCCGCGCGCAAGCCCCTGCGCGCGGCCCGGCGGCGGTGCCCACGACGCCTCCGCCGGCCGCGGCGGGTGGTGGCGGCGCCGGTCGGTTGGTCGTCCTCATCGGCTTACTGGTGCTCGTCGCCTTCGGAGGCGGTGCGTGGTGGGTCCTCCAAGAGAAGCCGCCGGCCCCCGCCCCCAAGGTCGCGGGCCCTCCGCCCGCCAAGGCTGCGCCGCCCGCCCCGGTGGCCCCGGCGGCCCCGGATCGCTCGGCCGTCCAACAGGACCTCCTCTCCGGCTCCACCCCCGCCACCCCCGAGGAGGCCGACGAGGCCTTTCAGGTCGACGGCGAAAAGGAGCTCATCCCGGTCGGTCCTCGCGACAACCCGCGGGACCGCCGGCCGGCCGAGGGGGGCGGCGGCGCGTCCGCGGCCGCCAAGGCGCCCTCCCCGGCAGGGGATCAGCCCATGTCCGCGCGCGACCACGCCGCGGAGGGCGACGGCGCGTATCGCCGGGGCGACTACGCGACGGCCATCGCCGCCTACCGGCAGGCCACGGGGCTGGATCCCCGCAACGCGGCATACCAGGGCAAGCTCGGCGCATCGCTCTACCGCAGCGGCGACACCGCCGGCGCGATGGAGCCTCTCGCATCGGGCGCGCGCGGCGGGCACGCCGCCTCCTACGACCTCCTCGGCGACATCGCGGCCGCCCAGGGCGACGTGAGCGGCGCCATCGGCTACTACCAGTCCTACCTGCAGGCGCGGCCGTCGGACGCCGCGCGGGTCCAGGCGAAGATCGATCGCCTGTCGGGCGGGGGCTGAGGGTTCGTGGACATCGCGTGCGAGCAATGCAGCGCCACCTTCTCGGTGGACGTGCCTCCTGGGGCCAGCTCTCGTGGGCGGGGGCTCAAGTTTCGTTGCCCCTCCTGCGGGCACCGCAACTCCGTGGGCGCGGAGGTCGTGGCGCGCGGCCTCAGCGCGGAGTCGCCGGTCGCGGCCCCGGCGGCTGCGCCCGCGGTGGCCGTCCCGGGGGCTGCGTGGTCCGTGCTGCGCGGCGGGCGCGTCGTCTCCCTCTCGCTCGACACCCTGCAGCGCGACGTCGTGCTCGGCTTGGTCGCGCCCGAGGATGTCGTCACGCCGCCGGGCGGGGCGCCGGTCCCTGCCTCGCAAGTGGAGGCGCTCGCTCTGTTCTTCGGCCTGCTCGGCCCGCGCTCCGCTGCGGGCGCTGCGCCTGCCGCGCCGGCTTCGCCGGCCGCCAACTGGCTCGTCCCGCCCCAGGCCGCGGCCCCATCGCCGGTCATTACCCACGATCCCGCGGGCGGCCCGCCCGTGTGGTCCGTCGAGCCGGTCTCGAGCTCGGTGCGCCCCGTCGCCCATCCGGACGCCCCGGTCTGGCGGCCAGACGCCGACCTTCTCCCCACCGAGGAGGCGCCGCGGGCCTCCGACTTCGGCTCGGGCGGCGCCGATCCGGCCGTGCTCGCCGCCCAGGCGGCGGCGCTGCCGGCCGATATCCTGGCGCTGCTCGGCGACTTGGGAGACTTCACCTCCGAGACGGAGGAGGCCCCCCGTCCGGCCCCCGCGCCGGTGCGCCCGCGCACCGAGTCCCTCAGCGCCCCGGTTGTGGCCGTCGCTCCACCCCTGCCTCCCCCTCTTTTCGACGAGCCGCCCGCGGCGCAGCCGCCCATCTCGGTGCCCGACGACGTCGAGTTCGTGCCGGTGCGGCGCAGCGGCGGCTGGATCTGGGGCGCCGTCGTGGTCGCCGGTGTCCTCGCCGGCTTCGGCGCGTGGTCCTGGTGGAACGGGCAGCGCCCTGAGGTCGCCGCGCCCCCTCGCGCCGGGGACGCCGCGACCCTCGCCCCCGCCGCGGCCGTCGGCACCCCTGTCGCCCCCGCTGTCCCGGCTCCTGCGCCTCCGCCCACGGCGCCGCCCGCCGCAGCGCCGCCCGCTGCTGCTGCG
>JBEIVK010000667.1:0-2629 GCA_040373935.1 Alphaproteobacteria bacterium | reverse complement strand
TGATGGCGACGAAGCCGATGATGGCCACGGCGGCAATCAGGGTGGTGCGCTGGAGGGTCATCAGCAGCACCTGGAATCGAGTGGCGCCACCCTTGAGCGAGACGAGACCGTCAGCTCCGCCGTCGCTCGCCATCATGTCGTTGAGGCGGACGCGGTTGAGCGCCTTGATCCAGTTGAAGGCCCAAATGATCGCGCCTATGACGAGGAAGGCGTTACCGGCTATCAGTTGAAGGGTGTACAGGAGCCGGCTCACCGGGGTCAGCGCATCGAAGAGGCAGACGTTGGCGTCGGTGCCGAAGACCGGGCTCTGGCCGTCGATCAGCCAGGTCGACGGATCGTTGACCGTCTGGCAGGCGTTGCCGGCGAAGACCGAGCCTGCGCCATTACCTATAGAGTAGAGGAGCTGCGGGCCCTGATTGAGGGCGAAGAAGGCACCAGCGGCAATAAGGATCGTGGTCGCCGAGCCGACGGCTATCGCGCGCAGGGCGCCAAAGACACTCGTCCCGCTGTTGCCTACCTGGTCGCCGCCTTCCCAGCCGGCATCACCGGCGAAGGTTGCTCCATTGGCCTGCGAGAGCGCAGAAAACGCAAGCTGGGCGATGCGCACGACGGCCTCCGAGAAGCCCACCGGCGCCGGCCCGCCCAGGGGGCCCGCCACCGCCGGCCGGACCGGCGCGGGCACCGCCTCGTGGCCGAGCCCGCGCAGCAGCCGGGCGGCCCAGAGGGCGATCTCCCAGGGGGAACCCCAGCCGGCGCGTCGCACCTCGGCGAGGGGCCGGACCGCCAGCAGCCCGCGGAGCGGGTCTCGCGCAGGGCGCACAGCCGCGCGCACCCGCTCCTGCAGCAAGCGGTGGATGTCGGCGCGGTCGGCGGTGGCGTCGCCGGGAGGGCAGGGGAGGGTGGCCGTGCAGCGCGGGCGGACGCCAGCGAAGCCGAGCCCCGCGCCCGGCTGCGCGACGCTGGCGAGCAGGGCGGCCCGCGCGACGGCCGAGATCGCCGCGTCGAAGCTGGGCAGAATGGGTACCCCCTCCAGCTCGGGCACCCAGCCGACGACCCGCGCGGCGGGCGCCGCGGGCCAGCCGTCGGCCGGGATGGCCGGCAGCCCGCTTCGGGTGGAGACGCGCACCCCACCGCCGGGCAGGCGCGTCTCCACGAGGCTGTCCCCGTGCAGCGCGAGGGCCCAGGGCGCGCCACGCAGCACGAGGCTGGCGCCTCCAGTCGGGAACGGCTCGTCCAACGTCCATTCCCCAGCCACCCGCAGCGTCGGTTCAGACCACGACCACCGCAGCGTCGCGGGACCATCGGCGCGGAGGGTGCAGGTGTCGCCCGCCCAAACCGCAGCGCCGCTGCCGTCGACCACATCGCAGCGTGGGGCGGTCGCGCGCGGCGGAAAGGTGAACGGCAGCGCCGCGGCCCCCCCGGTGGAGACGGTGCGGACGGTCCGGGTGGTGCCGGCCGGGGGAAGCCCGTTGCGGGGGACGTCGCGGACCTCGACTTGGATGTCGGTCTCCACGAACGGCGCGTCGGCCGGCGTCATGGGGACACCGCGACCGGCCGTGCGAGGCTGCGGGCGAGCGCGGGGGCGGCGGTGCCCTCGGAGAGCGCCACGCGGCAGACGGCGCGTTGCTCTTCGACGGTGCAGGCCCACGCGTAGCCGGGTCCCGAATCCCCGGCGGGCACGGGGCCGGCCACGGGCCACGCGACCCACCGCTCGCCCGGAGTGACGATGGGCCCCACCAGATCGGCCAGCCACACCTGCCCATCCACCACGGTGAGGCCGCGCGCCGACGGCCCGTCGAGCCACGCGATGGCGCCGTCGGGTCGCAGCGAGACCACCGCCGGCGGGGCAGGGGCCGGTGCCGCCGGACGCGCCGGCCCAAGCGGCACCCGCAGCGCGCCCGGGACGCCGTCGGCGGGCAAGGGGCCGCGGAGCAGCGTGCGGGGCTGGCCCGCCGGGCGCGGGCCGTCCCACCGCAAACGCGCCCAGGGCAGCGCCCCCAGCACCCCCGGGGCCCAGACGTCACCCGGCCGGACGACCGACTCCACGACCAGCTGCACGCGGTCGCCTTCGAAGAGGCCGGGCATCCACACGTGCGCGCGGCCGTCTGCCCCCGGCCGCAGCGCGGAGCCCCGACGCGCGCGGAGCGCGCCGCCGCGGGCGACCCAACGGGCGGCCTCGACCTCCCCGAAGTCTCCCGGCGGGGCCCAGTCCGCGCAGGCGGCGACCTCCGCCTCCACGCCGAGGGTGATGCGGTCTTCCCGGAGCAGCACGCCGCCGCGGGACCGCACGCGGGTGTCCCACGCGTCCACCCGACAGGTCGCCTCGGCCACGCCCATCCACGCCGGCAGCGTCCACCACACGGCCGCACGGTAGCACAGTGGCTTGGACACCTGTCCGAACTGTCGGACAGTCGGCGCAACAAGTCCTTGATCTCACAGTGGCACCCGGCTTGCGTGGGCGGGCGGCGGAGGTTGCCCCATGTCACCTGTCTCGTCGTGCCCCTGGTCCACCCTGCTTCAGCCCGCCCTGCTCGGCCGCGCCGCCGAGGTCGACGCGGCCTTCACCCTCGCGCAGCGCACCGTCGCCCCCGCCGCCGCCGGGCGGCTGCTCGCGGTCGGCGCGCGGGCC
>JBEIVK010000145.1:0-8295 GCA_040373935.1 Alphaproteobacteria bacterium | reverse complement strand
TGCCGCCCCGCCGGCCCCCGAAGCTGCCCCGCCGGCCCCCGCGCCGGCCCCCGCGGCGCTCGTGGCCCCGGCCATCACCGCTCCCACGCTGCTCGATGTCGACAGCACGCAGACGAAGATCAACGCCGTGGGCGCGAAGATCACCGGCAGCCACCCGATCGACTTCCCGGCGACCGCCGGCAAGGTCGGCCTGGACGGCGACAAGCTGGTCGGGCTGTCCTTCGCGGTGGACCTGGGCGCGCTGGTCTCCGACAAGGAGAAGCTCACGGCGCACCTCAAGGATGCCGACTTCTTCGACGTGGCGTCCTTCCCGCAGGCCACCTTCGTGTCCACGGCGGTCGCGGCCGGCGCCGCCCCCAACGCCTACTCGGTGACGGGGGACCTCTCCATCCGCGGCAAGTCCAAGTCCATCGTCGTGCCCGTCACGCTCACGCCCGACGCCGCGCAGGTGTCCGGCAGCGCCGAGTTCACCATCAACCGCCAGGACTACGGCGTGGCCTACCCCGGCAAGCCGGACGACCTCATCAAGGACGAAGTCCCGGTCAAGGCCAGCTTCGTCGCGAAGCGCTGAGCCCTCGCGGCGGCGCCGGCTCAGATTTCGCAGCCGGCGTCGTCGCAGGCCGGGGCCGCAGCGGGCGCCGCCCCGGCCCGCAGCAGCGCGTCCAGAAGCACGGCCGCCGGCTGGGCGCCGCTCACGCCGAGCTTACCGTCCACCACAAAGAAGGGCACGCCTCGAACGCCGAGCCGACGGGCCATGTCCACGTCGGCCTGCACCTCGGCGTCGAAGGCACGCGGGTCGTCGAGCACGGCGGCCGCGGCCGCGCGGTCCAATCCGGCCTCCACGCCGAGCGCGAGGAGGGCCTCGGGCTCCCCGACGCGGGCGCCCTCGCAGAAGTAGGCGGCGAACAGCCGCTCCTTCAGCGCGTCCTGGACGCCAGCGGCCTGCGCGTGGTGGAGCAGCCGGTGGGCGGCGCGCGTGTTCGCCGGCCTGGCGCCGGAGAAGTCGAAGCGCAAGCCCTCGGCGGCCGCGGTCTCGCGGACCCGCTCCTGCATGGCCAGCACCTCCGCGTGGGGCAGGCCATACTTGCGCTGCAAGGCTTCGGTGAGGGACTGCTCGCTGTGCGCCGGGGCCGACGGGTCCAGCTGGAAGCTCCGCCACCGCAGCTCCACCGGGCCGTCAACGCCGCGGAGCGCGGCCTCCAGGCGCCGCTTGCCGATGTAGCACCAGGGACACACCACATCCGACCATACGTCCACGCGCATCGGGCGCCTCCGCTGCCGCGGGGCCTAACCGCCGGCGCCGCCCGCGCCGCCCAACCGACGGCGCAGCTGGTCTTCGTAGAGCGAGCGGGGCTCCAACAACGCGCCCTCTCCCACGCCCTCGCGGTGGTCTTCCGGGGCCGTGCCGAGGCTCTCGTAGATGTCGAGCACCTCGGTGGCCACCTCCGTCGTCTCGGTGCCGATGACGTAGCCGCGCCCGTACTGGTGGCTCGTCAGCGGCCCGGGGCCGCGGAGGTTCCAAAACACCGACTCCGTGGCGGTGTGCCCGGCGCCGCTGCTGTACGAGAGGCGATTGACCGCCTTCCAGCAGTCATCGGCCCAGGAGTCGTCCACGAGGTTCGCCATCGCCAGGGCGTGGTGGTACTCCGAGCAGGCAGGGGTTCCGAGCGGGTCCGTCGCGGACGTAAAGGCCTCTCCCCCGACCGAGCGCGTGCGCAGAAACACGACGCCGGACGCGCCAAAGTCCCAGTTCACAATGAAGTTGTGTCGCCCGCGGGCCGCCTCGGCGTCGCGGATGAGCACCTCGTTGCTCTGCCGGACCTCAAACAGATACCCGTTGCCGCCCTCCCCGCGGTGCTGCGGGTCCGAGAGCCGGACATCGGCGACGGTCACCCGGCGGCTCGCCTCGATGAGCAGGCCGCCGCTGCGGAGGTGGTGGGCGCCGTCGCCTTGCGGCCCAGCAAAGCTCTCGACCCGCGAGACAAAGCCGTCCTTGACCCCACGCATCCAGACGACATGGGCCTGGCTCTCGGCCCAGGCGTCCTCCCAGCGCGCCGTCGCGTCCGACACGCCGACCCCGACGAGACCGACCTCGGACAGGAGCCCCTCGACCACGTCCACCCGCGCGCCGTCTCGCAGCAAAGCCGGGTAGCGGAGCGGCACATCGAGCTGGAGCTCGTCCACCGCGTCACCGCCGGCCCCCGGCAGGACGGCCAAGACCGTCCGCCGAAAGAACGGCCGCCATGCCCCCGCCGAAAATCCCCAGTGGCCCTGCATCCCGTGATCGGCACGGAAGTCCTCGCTGATGGACCACCCCACCTGGACCTCGTCGCCTGGCACGATGCCGTGCCCCGCCGCGACGGCGACACGGTCCATCCCGGCGCCCGCGTCGGCGGCGAGCGCGGCGCTGCGCGACGCCATCGGCGCGCCGAGAAACCGGATGTGCGCGTCGAACGCGCGGCCGGCGGCCGTGGGGAAGACGAGGCGGGTCTCGGCCGGCCCCGCCCCGGCGAGCACGATGCCGCTCGTGCGGACCGTGACCTGTCCATCGACGCGCCAAGCTCCGGGGCCCAGCCAGACCACGCCACCGCCCGCTGCCGCCGCGGCGTCCACCGCGCGCTGGATGGCGTCCGTGGCGTCGGTCGCGCCCGTCGGGTCCCCACCGAAGTCCACCGCCGCGTAGGCGCCCTCCGGCCCTGGCGCCGGCAACGGCCGGCCATCCGCATGGTACCCGGCGTGGCTGAAATCCACGAGCGCCCAGCCATCCACCCCGAAGCCCGGCGCCCAGTCCTCCGGGTAGAGGCGGCTGCGCCACCCCGGTGCGGCGGCCGTATCGGCGCGCCCGGTGTCCCGCGCGGCGCTGTCCTGCGCGGCGCTGTCGCCGGCGGAGGGCGACGGCCGGCCCTTGTCTCCAGGGCCCCTGCAGCCGAGTGCGGCGCTCACCGCCGCAATCACCCGCCAGTGGCTCATCCGCGGGCCTCGGTGGCCCGGTCCTCGAGCTCGCTCCAGCGCGTCCACAACGCGTCAAGCTCGGCAGGGATGGCGGCTGCCCGCGCAGAGGCGGCGGCGGCGGCGGGGTCCTTCCAAGCGTCGGCGGCGGAGAGGCGCTCCCCCAAGGCCCCAAGCTCGGCCTCGAGGGCCTCGATGCGCTGCGGGAGGGCCGCGTGCTCCTGCGCTTCCTTGTAAGACAGGCCTCTCTTGCCTGGCTTGGGAGTGGGGCGGGCGTCCCCGGCCGGTGGCCGCGCGCGGGCCTCGTCTGCGGAGCCGCGCTGGGCGGCTTCATCGGCTTGCAGCCGACTGGCATAGGCGGTGGCCCGCCCGCCCGCCTCGATGCGGAGCACGCCCGTGCAGACGCGGTCGATGAAGGCGCGGTCGTGGCTCACGACCAGCACCCCGCCGTCGAAGTCCATGAGCGCCTCTTCCAGCACGCCGAGGGTCGTCAGGTCGAGGTCGTTGGTCGGCTCGTCGAGCAGCAGCAGGTTCGCCCCCCGCAGCAGCAGTCGGGCGAGCAGCAGGCGCGCGCGCTCGCCACCGGACAGCGTCGAGGCGGGCTGATCCAGCATCTCCCGGCCAAAAAGGAAGCGGGACAGGAACGTCGCGACGTGGACGGACTGGTCTCCCACCCGCACGTGATCGACCCCGCCCCCGGCGTTCTCGAAGACCGTCGCGCCGAGGTCCAGCCCGGAGCGCGCCTGGTCCAGCACAGCCGGGACCACGCGCGGCGCCCGCAGCACCTCGCCGCGGTCGGGGGCCACGGTGCCGCCAGCGATGTGCAGCAGGGTGGATTTTCCGATGCCATTCGGCCCAAGGATTCCCACCCGCTCGCCGGGGCGGACGACGAGGTCCAGCCCGGAGAACAGCACACGTTCTCCGTAGGCTTTTTTGACTCCCGTCAGCTCGAGCAGGGGCCCCCCGCGCTTGAAGCCCGTGCGCAAGTCCAGGCTGAAGGCCTCTTCCCGGCGCAGCGGCCGCTGGGCCTGCAGCGCGTCGAGACGCTGCAACCGTGCTTTTTGCTTGGTGGTGCGCGCGGCCGGGCTGCGCGAGGCCCACTCGGCCTCCCGCGCGATGAGCGCGAGCCGGCGGTCTTCGGCTTGGCGCAAGCGCGCTTGGCGCTCGGCCCGCGAGAGCAGGAAGTCCGCGTAGCTCCCGTCGTAGGAGACCGTCAGCCCGTCCTCGATCTCCACGATGCGCGTCGCCACCGCCTCCAGGAGGTAGCGGTCGTGCGTCACGAGCAGCAACGCGCCGCCCCAGCCGGCCAGGAAGCCCTCCAGCCAGGTGATGGTCTCGGCGTCGAGGTGGTTCGTCGGCTCGTCGAGCAGCAGCACATCGGGCGCGCCCAGCAGCACGCGCGCCAACGCCAGCCGGCGCCGCTCCCCGCCGGAGAGCGCAGACAGCGCGCGGCCGCGGGGCGGGACCCCGAGGCGCTCCGCCACCGCCTGCACCCGGTGCCCGAGGGTCCAGCCGTGCATGTCCAGGCGCTCCTGGCACGCCGCGGCGACGGCGGTGTCACCGGCGGCCATCGCGGCTTCCCAGGCGCGCGTGAGCGCAGCGTGCCAGCCCACCGCGGCGTCGAGCGCCTCGCCCACGGTGGCGCCCGGCATGCGCGGGTCTTGCTCCAGCAGGCCCAGGCCACCGCCGGTGCCCGAAGCCCCGGCAGGCCGCTGGACGTCCCCGCGGTCGGCCGCGATCTGCCCGGACAGCACGCGGAGGAAGGTGGATTTGCCCGAGCCGTTCGCGCCGACGAGCCCAACGCGCTCGCCCGGCGCCACGCGCAGGTCGCAGCCCCGAAGCACGCGGCGGTCCCCGAACGAAATCTCCACACCACTGGCGACAAGCAGGTCCATGGGCGGCGTCTATCGCGCCCCGACGCCACCCGGGCGCCCGCGTGGGGGGACAAGCGGCCCGCGGCGCGCTACGCCCCCGGCCCATGTCCGCCCCCGGCTCCTACGTCTACTGCACCGTCGCCCCCGAGCTCACCGCCGTCGCCCGCGCCGCGATCGGTGGAGCGCGGCCCGGCTGGCGGCCCGCCTTCTCGCGCCCCGGCTTGCTCACCTTCAAGGTGGACGGAGGGGTGCCGCTCACGGTCGAGCGCCCGCACCCGCTCGCCCGCACCTGGGGCCGGTCCATCGGGCCCGCCGCCGACGCCGAGGCAGCCCGCCTCGCGCTCGGCAAGGCCCGCGTTCACGTCGGGCCGCGCGCGCCCGGAGAGGACGTCGCCGCAGATGTCGCCGCGCTCGACGCTCTCCGCGACGCGCTCGGCGGGCAGTCCGGCCCGGCCCGCATCCCCTCCGGGGCCCGGGTGGTCGACGTCATCGCCCCGCCCGGGGGCTCCGACGAGCCGCTGTTCCTGGGAGAGCACGCCCACTCTGCCGCCCACTCCGCGTGGCCGCTCGGCCTGCCCGTGGCCCCGGTCCCCGCCGATGCGCCCTCCCGCGCCGCCCGCAAGATGGCGGAGGGCCTCGCCGTCAGCGACGCGCCGCTGCGCGCCGGGGACGGCGTGCTGGAGTTCGGCTGCAGCCCGGGGGGCGCCTCCTTCGTGCTGCTCGGCCGCGGGGCCCGCGTGCTCGGGGTGGACCCAGAGCCCGTCGCGCCGGTGGTCGCCGCGGACGCCCGCTTCCGCCACCTCCCCCTCGCGATCGGCGCCTTCCCGCGGGCCGAGCTCCCGCCCGACACCGCCTGGCTGGTGGTCGACATCAGCGTGGCCGCACCCGTCGCCGCCCGCAGCCTGCAGCGCTTCTTTCCGCCGCTCCGCAAGACGCTGTGCGGCCTGTTCTTCACGCTCAAGATCAACGAGTGGGGGCTGGTCGATCGGCTCCCAACCTTGCTGGACCAGCTGCGCGGCCACGGCCTCCTGGACCTGCGCGTCCATCACCTCCCGGCCAACCGCCAAGAGCTGTTTCTCTACGGCGAGACCGCCCTCGGCCAAGCCCGGCGGCGGGGCAGCGCGTGATCCCCTCCCGGCGGCGCTTCCTGGCACAGGGGGCCTGCGCCGCGGCCTGCACGCTCGCGGCCTGCGCGGGGGCCGGCGCCACGCGCCCCGGAGACACCGCTCCCGGCGCGCCGGGGCCGGACACCCCTCCCCCGCCGGACGACCCCTGCGTCCCCGCGCCCTTCGGCGATGCCGGGGATTTCCTGTCCTTCGAAGCTCACCCCGCGCTGTCCGCGGCGGGCGGCAGCGTGGAGGTCTCGCTCGGCGGCGCGGCCTTCCGCGTCGCGCGGGTCACGGCCGACTGCGCGGTGGCGGTCTCTGCGGTGTGCACGCACCAGGGCTGCGCCCTCGGCTACGACGCCGGCCGCTTCGTCTGCCCGTGCCACGGCGCCTTGTTCGACCTCGACGGCAGCGTGCTCGGGGGCCCGACGCCCATCCCCCTCGCCACCCGGCCGGCCGTCGTGGAAGCGGCCGGAATCCGCGTGGGCCCCGCGGCCGCGGGCCGTTAATCGGCAAGCCATGTCCCTGGCCCTCCTGCTGGTCCTCCTCGGCTGCGCCGCCCGCGCCCCCGCACCCGCACCCCCAGCACCGCCCGCCACCGCCGCGGCCCCGCCAGACCCAGCGGCCGGCGTGGAGAGCCCCGCGCTCGCCGCGTTGCTGCGGCAGCACTGGGATCTCGTCCTCGAGGGCGATCCGGTCTTCGCCACCCGCCTCGGGGACCACCGCTTCGACAGCCGCCTGCCGGACCTCAGCCAGTCCGCCTGGGAGGCCCGCTTGCGCGCGCTCGGCGCATTGGAGGCCAGCCTCCGCGGGCTGTCTCTCGGCCCCTCCGACGCGCTGCACCGCGACCTGCTGGTCTGGCACATCGCCGCCGAGCGCGCCACGGCCCCCTGCGCCGGCCCGCTCTGGATGGTCGGGCCCCGGGACAACCCGCTCGTTCTCTTCGGGGATCTTCCAGAGGTCCACACCGGCTCGCGCGCCACCCTCCGCGAACGCTACGCGGCGCTCCCCGGCGTGGTGGACGGCCACATCGCCTCGCTCCAGGCGGGCATCGGCAGCGGCCGCGTCGCCAACGCCGAGACGGTGCGCCGCGTCATCGCCCAGGCCGACGCCCTGCTCGCCCAGCCGCGCGCCGCGTGGTCTCTTCACCAGCCGGGCTTCGAGGCCGAGCTGGACCTCATCGAAGCCGCCTTTCGGCGATACCGCAGCTTCCTCGTCGACGAGCTGCTCCCCCGCGCCCGCACCACCGACGTCGGCCTCACCGGGCTGCCCGACGGCGCCGCCTGCTACGCCGCGCTCGCCCGCCAGTCCACCACCACGAGCCTCTCCCCCGACGCGCTCCACCAGGCCGGACTGGACGCGCTGGCCGGCATTCACGCCGAGATGGCCACCATCGGCGCCCGGCTGTATGGCGTCCGTCGCCCCGCCGAGCTGCGCGCCCAGCTCGCGGCCGACCCGGCGGCCCGCTTCCCCGACGCTGGCGAGATCCTCCGCACCGCCGACGCCCACCTCCGCGCCGCCGAGGCCGCCGTCCCCCGCGCCTTCGGCCGCCTGCCCGCCGCCCGGTGCGACGTCCGCCCCATCCCGGACGCCGAAGCGCCCTGGACGACCATCGCCTACTACCGGCCCCCCGGCGCCGAGCGCGTCGGCGTCTACTTCGTCAACACGCACGCCCCGGAGACGCGGGCGCGCTTCGAGGCG
Source organism: Alphaproteobacteria bacterium (assembly GCA_040373935.1). Taxonomy (GTDB): domain Bacteria; phylum Myxococcota_A; class UBA796; order UBA796; family UBA2385; genus JBEIVK01. The sequence goes on along the minus strand of JBEIVK010000145.1, from coordinate 665 downwards.
GCCGCCCTCGCCTTTCACGAGTCGGTCCCCGGCCACCACTTCCAGATCGCCCTCCAGCAGGAGCAGCCGGCGCTGCCGGCCTTCCGGCGCCACCTCGGCGTCACCGCCTACGTCGAAGGCTGGGCGCTCTACACCGAGCGGCTCGCCGACGAGCTGGGCCTCTACGCGACCGACCTGGACCGCCTCGGAATGCTCTCCTTCGACGCGTGGCGCGCGAGCCGCCTCGTGGTCGACACCGGCATCCACGCCCGTGGCTGGTCCCGCGCCCAAGCCGAGGCCTTCCTCCACGACAACACGCTGCTCGCCGCCGACAACATCGCCAACGAGGTGGACCGCTACATCGCCTGGCCCGGCCAGGCGCTCGGCTACAAGGTCGGCCAACTGGAGCTGCGCCGCATGCGCGCCGACGCCGAAGCCCGCCTCGGCCCTGCCTTCTCTCTGCCCGCCTTCCACGACGCGGTGCTCGCCGAAGGCCCGCTTCCCCTGCCCTTGCTCGACGCGCGCCTCGCCACCGCGCTCGCCCCCTGAGCACGCGCTCCCTCAGCGGCCTTGGGCGGCTGCCGGCCGCCGGCCGGCACCCGGTCTCTCCGGCGGGTCGCGGCGGGGCCGCTCCGTCCGCGCGGCCCGCCGCGCGGGACTGGCCCTGCGGGCCACCGCCTCCGGCC
>JBEIVK010000808.1:0-1995 GCA_040373935.1 Alphaproteobacteria bacterium | reverse complement strand
GGGTCCGGGGCGGAGCAGGCGGCCAGCGAGAGCAGGGCGAAGCGGGTAGAGGGGGCCATTCCAGGACGGGCATAGCCCGGTCGGGGAGGGGAAGCATGGCGCGCACTCGGTCCATCGCGGTGGTCGCTCCGGCCGGCATCTTCGATCGCGCCCGCCTGGGCGCCGCCGAGGCCGCCTTGCGCGCCCGCGGGCACACGGTCGTGGAGGGCGCGCACATCGACGGCCGGCACCGCTGGTTCGCCGGCCCCGCCGCGGACCGCGCGGCAGACCTCGCCTGGGCCCTCACCGCGCCGGGCATCGACACGGTCTGGTTCGCGCGCGGCGGCTCGGGCACGGCCGACCTCCTGGCCGGCCTCCCCTGGGGCGCGCTGGACGGCCGCGAGGTGTGGGGGTTCTCGGACGCCACCGCCTTGTTCTCCGCTGCCTGGGGGCGCGGCCGCCCGCGCGGCGTGCACGCGCCGGTCCTGCACAGCCTGCTCGACGCCCCGGACGACGACAGCCGGGCCGCCGTCTGGTCCCTGCTCGAAGACGGCGTCGCGCCATCCCTTCCGGGCCGCCGGCTCTGCGGGCCGGCCACCTCCCCCGTCGCCCCGGTCGTCGGCGGCAACCTCTGCGTGCTGGCGAGCCTCTGCGGCACGCCTTGGGCGCCGGACCTGCGCGGCGCCATCCTGCTCCTGGAGGACGTCGGCGAGCGCCCCTACCGCCTGGACCGCCTGCTCGCCCAGCTCGCGCAGGCCGGGCACCTCGACGGCCTCGCGGGCGTCGCCCTCGGCGAGTTCTCCCTCCCCGCCCACCCGGCCGACGCCGGCATCGACCTCGACGCCGTCTTCACCGAGCGGCTCGGCCCGCTCGGCGTCCCCGTGCTCACCGGGCTCCCCGTCGGCCACGGCCGCCGCAACCGCCCCTTCGTCCAGGGCGCGCCCATGCAGCTCACCGACGCCGGCCTCCTGCCGCTGCCGCCGGAGCGCGCGTGAGCGGCCCCTTCGCCCCCGCGGTCGCCGCCCTGCAGGCCGCCGTGGACGCCGGCGTCATCCCCGGGGCCGCCCTCGCGGTCGGCTGCGACGGCGGCGTCGTCTTCACCGCCGCCATCGGCGCGGCCGAGCAGCGCCCCCGCCCCCGCCCGCTTCACGCCGCCACCCCCTTCGACCTCGCGAGCCTCCCCAAGGTCCTCTGCGCCACGCCCGTCGCCCTCTCCCTCATCGCCGAGGGCCGGCTGGACCCGGCGGCCCCCATCGCCGGCACCCTCCCCGGCGCGCCGGCCGGCGTCACCGCCCTCCACCTCCTCGCCCACAGCAGCGGCCTCCCGGCCTGGGCGCCGCTCCACGCCGCCGCCGACGCCGCGGGCTGGGTCTGGGGGGACGACGACACCCGCTGGCGCCTCGCCGAGCGCGCCTGGCGCACCCCCGTCACCGCCCCGCCCGGCGCCGCCCACACCTACTCGGACCTCGGCTTCCTCACCCTCGGCGCGCTGTGCGAGGCCGTCGGCGGCGCCCGCCTCGACCGCCTCTACGAAGCCCGCGTGCGCGCCCCCTGGGGCGGGGACCTCCGCTTCGGCTGGCCCGGCGCCGCCGCCACCGAGGACTGCCCCGTGCGCGGCCGCGTGCTCGTCGGCGAGGTGCACGACCTCAACGCCGCCGCGATGGGCGGCATCGCGCCCCACGCCGGCCTCTTCGGCTCCGCGGCCGCCGTCGCCGCGTTCGGCCTGCACACCCTCGCCCTCGCCGCCCGCCCCGACGCCCGCGGAGACTGGCTGCGCCGCGCATTCACCCACGTCGGCCCCGGCTCCCACGGCCTCGGCTGGGACCGCCCCTCCGGCCCCAGCCCCGCCGCCTCCGCCCGCTGGCCGGCCGACGGCGTGGGCCACCTCGGCTTCACGGGCACCAGCCTCTGGCTCAGCCCCGGCCGCGGCCGGTCGGTCGCCCTGCTCACCCACCGCGTCCACCCCACCGGCGAGGGCGGCGCCGTTCCCGGCGCCGCGCCCGGCCCGCGCACCCT
>JBEIVK010000484.1:0-3582 GCA_040373935.1 Alphaproteobacteria bacterium | reverse complement strand
GCCCGTCCCCGGCCCGGCCGCCACGCCCATCGCGATGGTCGGCAAGGGCGCCGGCGACCCAACCATCCTCTCCCGCGCCGCCCGCGACGAGCTGGCGCGCCGCAGCGCCCGGGCCGGCGGCGTCGGCTTCGACGGGCTGGACGCCCTGAACGAGCTGTCCTCTCCCGGGTATGCCCTGCTCGTTCTGGCGGGCCTCGGCGGGGTGCAGGCGGTGCTGTGGTTCGTCAACGGCATCTCCGTCGCCCTCAAGTACAAGGACCAGCCGCAGGCCCTCGTCTTCAGCGTGCTGCTCGCGGTGCTCGTCGCGGCCGGCTCCGCCGGCGCCGGGTTCGGCGCCTGGCGCTACCGCCAAGGGCGCGGCGGCCCGCTGCCCATCTTCGCGATGCTCTTCGCCGCCCTGCTGCCCGGCTGCTGCGTGGCCGGCATCCCGGTCGCCGTCTGGGCCTTCCGCGTCTGGCGCCGCCCCGGGCCGACCGCCCTGCGCGCCCTGCGCTGAGGCGCTTGCCCCGCGCCGCGCCGGCGGCATACAGGCGGCCCCGTTCGAGGCCCGCGATGCCCCTCTCCTTCCAGGATCTCATCCTCACGCTCCAGTCGTACTGGGGCAAGCAAGGATGCGCCATCCTCCAGCCCTTCGACGCCATGATGGGCGCCGGCACCTTCCACCCGGCCACCTTCCTGCGCTCCCTCGGGCCCGACGCGTGGCGCTGCGCCTACGTCCAGCCCTGCCGCCGCCCGGGAGACGCCCGCTACGGCGAAAACCCCAATCGCCTCGGGCACTACTACCAGTTCCAGGTCCTGATGAAGCCCTCCCCGGCCGACATCCAAGACCTGTACATCGGCTCGCTCGCGGCCATCGGCATCGACTTCCGCAAGCACGACCTCCGCTTCGTCGAAGACAACTGGGAGTCGCCCACCCTGGGCGCCTGGGGCCTCGGCTGGGAGGTCTGGCTCGACGGCATGGAGGTCACCCAGTACACCTACTTCCAGCAGGTCGGCGGCTTCGAGCTGTCCCCGGTGTCGGCCGAGCTCACCTACGGGCTGGAGCGCCTGGCGATGTATCTGCAAGGCGTGGACAACGTCTTCGACCTCGTGTGGGTGCCCGGCATCACCTACCGCGACGTCTACCACCGCAACGAGGTGGAGCAGTCGCGCTTCAACTTCGTGGAGGCGCCGGTCGACGTGCTCTTCCGGCAGTTCGAAGAGGCGAGCGCCACCTGCGGCGCGCTCGCCGGCCAGGGCCTCGCCCTCCCCGCCTACGACCACTGCATCCAGGCCTCCCACCTGTTCAACCTGCTCAACGCCCGCGGCGCCATCTCGGTGGCCGAGCGCGCCCGCTACATCGGCCGCGTGCGCAGCCTCGCCCTCCAGTGCGCCCGCGTCTGGCAGGGCCTCCCCGCCGTCGAGCCGCCCGCCGGAGGTGCCGCGTGAGCGAGCTGTTCCTCGAAGTCCGCTGCGAAGACCTCCCCGCCCGCTTCGTGCAGCCCGGCATCACCGGCCTCGAAGCCGCTGTCCGCGGCCTCCTCGCCGGCGTGTCCCACGGGGCCGTGCGCACCTGGGCCACGCCGCGGCGCCTCGCCATCGCGGTGTCGGGCGTGGCCGCCGCCCGCCCGGTCGAAGAGAAGCTGCTGCTCGGCCCGGCCGTGGCCGCCGCCTACAAGGACGGCGCCCCCACCGCCATCGCCGAGGGCTTCGCCCGCGGCAAGGGCGTGCCCGTGGAGTCGCTGGAGCAGGTGGACGGCCCGAAGGGCAAGGTCATCGCCGCCCGCGTCCGCACCGGCGGCGAGTCCACCCTCGCCCAGCTCACGGCCGGCCTCGAAGCCGCCATCCTCGCCATCCCCTTCCCCAAGGTCATGCGCTGGGGCGCCGGCGCCGTCGCCTGGGCCCGCCCCATCCACGGCCTCGTGGTGCTGTGGGACGGCGCCGTCGTGCCGTGCAGCCTCGCCGGCGTGCCGGCCGGCGACACCACGCTCGGCCACCGCCTCGCCCCCGGCCCCGTGCCGGTGGGCGGCGCCCACGCCTACGACGACGCCCTGCGCGGCGCCTTCGTGCTCGCCGACCGCGAGGCCCGGCGCGCCACCATCGTCGCCAGCCTCCGCGCCGCCGCCGCGGCCCACGCCGCCAGCGTCGAGCCCGTGCTCGATCTCGTGGACGAGGTGGTGGACCTCGTGGAATGGCCCGCCGTCATCGAGGCCCGCTTCGACGACGACCTCCTCCACCTCCCGCCCCGCCTGCTCGTCGAGGCGATGAAGGTCCACCAGCGCGTCTTCCCGCTCTTCGCGGCAGGCGGCGACCTCCTCTCCACCTTCCTCGTCGTCACCAATCACCCCTACGCGGCCGAGCCCGCCACCGCGGCCACCATCGCCGAGGGCAACGCCCGCGTCCTGCGGGCCCGCTTCTACGACGCCCGCTTTTTCTACGCCGAAGACCGCAAGCAGCGCCTGGAGGCCCACGGCGCCCGCCTCGGTGGGATGCAGTGGATCCGCGGGGGCGGCACGATGGCCGACAAGGCCGCTCGCATCGGCGATCTCGCGGCCCGCCTGGCCCCGCACTTCGGCGCCAGCCCCGCCCTGGCCGCCCGCGCCGGCGCCCTCTCCAAGTCCGACCTCTGCACCACGATGGTCGGCGAGTTCCCCGAGCTGCAAGGCCACGTGGGCCGGCTGCTCGCCGGCTTCGACGGCGAAGACCCCGCCGTCGCCACCGCGCTGGAAGAGAGCTACCTCCCCCGCTTCGCCGGCGACGCCCCGCCCGTCAGCCCCCTCGGCCGGGCCGTCGCCGCCGCCGACCGCCTGGACACCCTGGCCGGCTGCTTCCGGCTCGGCCTCAAGCCCAAGTCCTCGGCCGATCCCCTCGGCTTGCGGCGGGCCGCCGCCGGGCTGCTCGCCATCCTCGCCGCAGCCGGCTGGCGGGGCTCGCTCGGCGCCCTCCTCGCCGAGGCCACCGGGGCAGATGCCGCTCTCACCGCCGACCTCCGCGAGTTCGTGCTCGCGCGGCACCGCGCCGCGCTGGCCGACTCCCTGCCCGGCGACGTCATTGACGCCGTCTTCTCGGCGGGAGACGACGACACGCTGGCCATCGCCGCCCGCGCCCAGGCCCTCGCGGCCGCCGCCCAGGCCGCCGGCTTCGACGCCGTGAAGTCCACGTTCAAGCGCCTCGCCAACATCACGCGCGAGCACCCGGGCCGCGACTTCGACCGCACCCTCCTCGCCTCCGACGCCCACGACGCGGCCCTGCTCGCCGCATACGACGGCTGGCACGTCGCCTTCGCTCAGGCGCTGGCGTCGGACGGCCCGGCGGCGGCCTTGGGCCAGATCGCCGGCCTGCAGCCGGTCTTGGCCCGGTACTTCGACGCGGTGATGGTCAACTGCGACGACGCCGGCCTCCGCGCGTCGCGCCTGGGCCTCCTCAAGTCCTTCGCCACGGCGATGGCCGCCTTCGCGGACTTCAAGGCGCTGTCGTAGGCGGGGCTCGCCGGGCAGGGCATCCCCATCAGGGGACAGGGGAAACCGACGGTTTCCCCCGTAACGCCCCCTTCCCTCTCCGCCGCGGGCCCCTCCCCCGCGGGCGGCCACAGGCCCCTGCGAG
>JBEIVK010001009.1:0-1508 GCA_040373935.1 Alphaproteobacteria bacterium | reverse complement strand
CCCGCTGCGGTGGCAGAGTCCCGCGGCGCGACGCCCTCCGCGCGGGGCCCCCAGAGCGGCCCGGCGGCCCGGCAGGCGGCGGCGGAGGCGGGGGTGGACCTTGCGTCCGTGGCTGGCTCCGGCGTGCGGGGGCGCGTGCTCAGCAAGGACGTGGAGGCGGCATCCCACGCCGTCGCGGTCTCGGCGGTGGTGGCGGCCCAGGGCGCGCCCGTCGCGGCCCCGGCGGGCGCGGCGGCTGGCCGGGTGGAGCGGGTGCCGATGACGCCGTTGCGGCGCACCATCGCGCGGCGCCTCGTCGAGGCCCAGCAGACCGCCGCGATGCTGACGACGTTCAACGAGTGCGATCTCACGGCCATCCTGGCGCTGCGCAAGCGCTACCAGGACCGCTACACCAAGAAGCATGGCCTCAAGCTGGGCTTCATGTCGTTCTTCGTCAAGGCGGCCGTGGAGGCGCTCAAGGAGTATCCCGAGGTCAACGCGGAGATCGACGACTCGGACCCGGCGAAGCCTGCCATCGTCTACAAGCGGTACTACAACATCGGGGTGGCGGTCTCCACGGACAAGGGCCTGATGGTGCCTGTCCTGCGCGACGCCGACCGCCTCTCGTTCGCGGAGGTCGAGGGTGGCATCGCGGCCCTCGCGGAGCGCGGGCGCTTGGGCAAGCTCGGCCTCGACGACTTCAAGGACGGCACCTTCACCATCTCCAACGGCGGTGTGTTCGGCTCCTTGATGTCGACGCCCATTCTGAACCCGCCCCAGGTGGGCATCCTCGGCATGCACGCCATCCAGGAGCGCCCGGTTGGGGTGGATGGCCGCATCGAGCTGCGCCCGATGATGTACCTCGCGCTCAGCTACGACCACCGCATCATCGACGGCCGGGGGGCGGTGAGCTTCCTTGTCCGCGTGAAGGAGCTGGTGGAGAACCCCGAGCGCATCCTGCTCGAGGTCTGAGGGCGGCGCGGCGGGCCCGGGTGGGCGCCCGGGCCCCGCTTATTGGATGTCGTCCTGGACGTGCGTTCGGAACCGCGCGGGCGTGCGGAGCGTCGTGATGCAGAGCAGGCGGTAGCCGGCGGCGAGGTGCTCGTCGTCCAGGACGTACTGCTCTTCCATCTCGGTGTCGGCGGGCGCGAGCAGCAGGGCAGAGCATGACAAGCAGCCGCCGCTGCGACAGCTCGATGGGAGTTCGTGTCCGGCGCGCTCGGCGGCGTCGAGGACGCGCTCGCCGGGCTCCACGGGAAATCGCAACGAGAGCCCGACGGCGGGCGTCTCGATCGACACCTCCACGGCAGCGCCGGAGGCCGCCTGGACGCGCGGGGGGAGGTGCGCGCCGCGCACGGGGGCCTCGGTGGCGGTGCCGTGCGGCAGCAGGGAGGCTGGGGGCGTGGGCGGCCGCGGCGCCGCGGGCGGGGCGGCTGCGGGTGGAGGAGCGGAGGCCGGCGGGGCGGTTGCGGGTGGAGGAGCGGAGGCCGGCGGGGCGGTTGCGGGTGGAGGAGCGGAGGCCGGCGGGG
>JBEIVK010000012.1:0-18443 GCA_040373935.1 Alphaproteobacteria bacterium | reverse complement strand
TCGGGGCGGCGCGCGGGCGGCGCGCGCGGGGCGGGCAGCTCCACCACCTCCTCGATGGCGGCGAGGGGAAGCTCCTCGAGGGCCGGGGCCCCCGGGCGCGGCGGCGGGGCGGGCGGATCCAGAGGCTCGAGCGCGGCCGGCGCGATCTCCGGCGGGTCGAAGGCCTCTCGCGCCTTCTCGGCGGTGTCTTCGTCCATGGCCTCCCACGCAGCCCACGGATCGGCGGAGAAGAGGCCGGCGAATGCCGGGACGCCGCCCAGCGGACGCCACCGCCGCTCGCCCGGGAGGCTCACGCGGGTGTGGGCGTCGGCCCGGCCCGCGCGCACGAGGGCCTCCACCGCGGCCGCATCGGGCACGGCCACCTCCTGATCACCCATGAGCAGGCGCAGCGAACCGTTCTCCGGCGGAGCCATAGGGGCATCTTGCCCGCTGCCCGGGCGCGCGTCAACCACCCCCGCCGCGTGGTACATCCAGGGAGCCGCTGGACCCGCCTGGGCCGGCAGGCGCCCGCCGGCCCCCGGGCCGGCCCCCTCGCTCCGCGGACACCCCCGATGCCCCGAAAGACGGTCCTGGACCTTCACGCGATGAAGGCCGGCAACCAGCGGATCGCCATGGTCACCGCCTACGACTACACCGCTGCCCGCCTGGCCGACGCCGCCGGTGTGGACATGGTGCTCGTCGGTGACTCCCTCGGCATGGTCGTGCAGGGCCTTCCCGACACGCTCTCCGTCACCCTGGACGACATGGTCTACCACGGGCGCTGCGTCGCCCGCGGGCTCCAGCAGGCGCACCTCACGGTGGACCTGCCCTTCATGTCCTACCAGTTGGGCCCGCAGCAGGCATTGCAGAGCGCGGGCCGGCTCATCAAGGAGGCGGGCGCCCAGTCGGTCAAGCTGGAGGGCGGGGCCCGCAGCGCGCCCGCCGTGGCCGCCATCGTCGAGGCCGGCATCCCCGTCGTCGGGCACATCGGCCTCACGCCGCAGTCCGTGCACGCCACGGGCGGCTTCCGGGTCCAGGGGCGCACGGAGGCCGAGGGCGCGCGCTTGCACGCGGACGCCCTCGCGCTGCAAGAGGTGGGCGCCTTCTGCCTCGTCCTGGAGATGGTCCCCGCCGAGCTGGCCGCGGAGATCACGGCCGCGCTCGACATCCCCACCATCGGCATCGGGGCGGGCGCCGCCTGCGACGGGCAGGTGCTCGTCTACAACGACCTGCTCGGCCTCGACGCCCGCTTCCAGCCGCGCTTCGTGCGGCGCTTCGCCGAGCTGGAGGCGCCCATCGACGCCGCCCTGCGCGCCTATGTCGCGGCGGTCCGAGACGGAAGCTTCCCGGCCGCAGAACACACGTTCCGCCGCCGCGCCACCGACGGCGCACGGCTTGCCCGGCTCTACGGTTGAGGCCCGGATGCGCACCTTCACCGATCCCCACGCTCTTCAGGCCGAGGCCCTCGCGCGCCGCGCCCACGGCGCCCGCATCGGCTTCGTCCCCACGATGGGCTTCCTCCACGCCGGCCACCGCTCCCTGATGGAGCTGGCCCGCCCCCGCTGTGACTGGCTGGTGGTGAGCATCTTCGTCAATCCGCTGCAGTTCGGCCCCACCGAGGACCTCTCCCGCTACCCGCGGGACCCGGAGGGCGACGCCGCGCTGTGCGCCGCCGCCGGGGTGGACGCGCTGCTGCTGCCGCCCACCCTCTACGACGAGGACCACAGCACCACCGTCACGGTCGCCGGGCCGAGCGATGGGCTCTGCGGGGCGAGCCGGCCCGGCCACTTCGCCGGGGTTGCCACGGTGGTCGCGCGGCTGTTCGGCCTCGTGCAGCCGAGCTTCGCGGTCTTTGGCGAGAAGGACTACCAGCAGCTCGCGGTCATCCGGCGCATGGTGCGAGATCTCGCCCTTCCCGTCGAGGTCATCGGCGGGCCGCTCGTGCGAGACACCGACGGGGTGGCGCTCTCCAGCCGCAACGCCTACCTCAGCGCCGACGAGCGAGAGCGGGCCCGCAGCCTCTCGCGCGGCCTCTTCGCGCTGCAAGCCGCCGCCGCCGCCGGCGAGCGGGACGCCAGCGCCCTCCTCGCGGCGGCCGCCGCCCACTTCACGGTGGACCGCCTGGACTACCTGGAGCTGCGCGCGGCGGACTCGCTGGCCCCCCTCTCCGCGCTGGACCGCCCGGCCCGCGCCCTCGTCGCCGCCTACGTCGGGCGGACGCGCCTGCTCGACAACGTCTCCGTGGAGCCCGCATGAACCTTCCAGCTGGTGTGGAGGCGGGAGACCTCGTGCTGTTCGGCGTGGTGGCGGCGCTCGGCGTCAATCACGTCGTGCTGCGCATCCCCGGGCTGGAGGGGCGGCTCGGGCCCTTCGCGGTGGCGCAGGGCCTCAACCTCGGGGCCATCGTGCTGCTCGGCACGCTCGGCGTGCCCGGCTTCACGGGCGGCATGAAGGTGATGAACTTCGTGCTCTGCGGCCTGTTCGTGCTGCACGCCATCCAAAACACGAACCGCTGGGCGGCGGCCCGCGCCGAGGCCCGCTCGTCGGCCGCCGACGAGAAGCGCGCCCGCATCGCCGCCGCGCTCCAGCGGGGCGAGGAGCGCCCGCCGCCGCAGGCCGGCGACTGACGGGCAAGGAAGGGGGCGTTGCGGGGGAAACCTTGGTTTCCCCTGCCCCATGAAGAACCCGCCCCCGAGGGCAGCGGGCCGCGGCCTCAGGCGCCGGCGTGGAAGGCGTCGACCAAGGCCTGCACTTCGGCGTTGTCGAGCATGCGGTTGGTGGACTTCGCGAGGTCGCGGATGCGAGAGACGAGCGCCGGCGCGGCGTCGATGCCCCGGGAGCGAAGCCAATACTTGATGTTGGAGTCCCCGGCCATGTGGCCGATCTCGATCTCCTGGCGGCGGCCGAACCACGCGGCCGGGACGCCGGAGTAGACGCGGTCCGCCAGCCAGTCGTTGCCCTTGTCGATGGCCTTGATGACGGCGGCGGCGTGGACGCCGGTGCCGGTGCGGAAGGCGTCCTTGCCGAAGACCGGGTAGCTCACGGGCACGGGGACACCGCAGGACGCGGAGACGAGGTCCACCAAGGTGCCGAGCGAATCCAGGCTCTGCGGGAGGACCCCGGCGAGCTTGAGGTTGACGAGGAGCAGGTCCAGGGGGGTGTTGCCGACGCGCTCGCCGATGCCGAGCACGCACCCGTGCACGCGGTCGGCGCCCGCCTCGATGGCCGCGATGGCGTTGACGAGGCCGTAGCCGCGGTCGCTGTGGCCGTGCCAATCGACGCGGGTGGACGTGCCGAGCCCGCGGATGAGCGCCTGCGTCCAGCGGATGAGGTTGGCCGCGCCGGTGGGGGTGCTGTGGCCCACGGTGTCGCACAAGGCCAGGCCGTCCGCGCCTTCTTCAATGGCGGCCTCGAACAGCCGCTTGAGCGTCGTGGGGTGAGAGCGGGTCGTGTCCTCCGTGACGAAGGTGCACGGCAGGCCGGCCTGCTTCGCCATGCGCACGGCGGCGCGCGTGCGCTCCTCGAGCAGCGCCTCGTCCCAGCCCTCGGTGTAGAGGCGGATGGGCGAGGCGCCGAGGAAGGTCATGACCTCGATGGGGACGCCCGTCTTCTCGCTGACGGCGATGATGGGCGCGATGTCGTTCGCGTGGGTGCGGGCGGTGCACTGCGGCCGGATGCGCAGCCCCTCGTCGCGGATGACGCGCACCAGCTCGGCGACGTCGTCCACGGCGCGGGGCCCGGCGCCGGGCAGGCCGACGTCGCAGAAGTCGACGCCCACGGCGTCCAGCAAGCGCAGGATGCGGCGCTTGGCGTCGATCGGCGGGTCCGTCACCGACGGACACTGGATGCCGTCCCGCAGCGTCTCGTCGACGAGCAGGACCTTGCGCAGCGGCGGCGCGGCGGCGCCCCCCTGGGCGTTCCAGTCGAAGATGACGTCTTCTTCGCGAACCTCGCCGTTCTGACCGACGCTGTGCATGGAGCCTCCGCCTGTGCCTGCTGGGTGCCTACCGGGTTCAGAACGCCTCGACGACCACCGCGATGCCCTGGCCGCCGCCGATGCAAGCCGAGCCGACGCCCCACTTCTTGCCGCGCCGGCGCAGCTCGTGCAGGAGGTGGGCCGTGATGCGCGCCCCGGACGCGGCGAGCGGGTGCCCGACGGCCACGCCGCCCGAGTCCACGTTGGTGAGCGCGCGGTCCAGGCCCAGCTCGCGCTCGCAGGCGAGGTACTGGCTGGAGAAGGCCTCGTTGATCTCCACGAGATCCATCTCGCCCAGCGACTTTCCGGCCCGCGCCAGCGCGGCGCGGATGGCGGCGACGGGGCCGATGCCCATGTACTTGGGCTCGACGCCCACCGAGGCGCCGGCGACGTAGCGGCCGAGCGGGGAGAGGCCGTTGCGCGCGGCATACTCGGCGCTGGCCAGCACGAGGGCCGCCGCGCCGTCGTTGATGCCAGAGGCGTTGGCCGCCGTCACCGTGCCGTCCTTCTTAAAGACCGGCGGCAGCCCCGCCATCGCCTCGCGGCTGAACCGCTTGCGGACCTTCTCGTCGCGCAGCGGCGAGAGCTGGGGGTGCTCGTCGAGCTCGACCACGACATCGCCCTTCTTGTTGGGGATGACCACCTTGCAGAGCTCGGCGGCGTAGCGGCCGGCCGCCTGCGCCTCGGCCCAGGCCGACTGGCTGCGGAAGCCGTAGTCGTCCGCCTCCTCGCGGGTGATGCCGTACTTCTCCGCGAGGTTTTCGGCCGTGATGGCCATCGCGCAGCCGGCCTGCGGGTCGTAGAGGACCTCCTGCAGGTAGTCGTTCATCGGCGTGCCACCCAGCTTGAAGCCCGCGCGCGCCCCGCGGATGGTGTGCGGCGCCTGCGTCATGTTCTCGGCGCCGCCGGCGAGCACGACCTCCGCCTCGCCCAGCCGGATGAGCTGCGCGCCCTGCACCACCGCCTCGAAGCCCGAGCCGCACAGGCGGTTCACCGTCACGGCCGGCACCGGCACCGGCGCGCCGACCTTCAGGCCCACGTGCCGCGCGAGGTAGATGGCGTCGGCGCTGGTCTGCATCACGTTGCCGAAGACCACGTGGTCCACCGCGTCGGCCCCGACGCCGGCGGCCTCCAGCGCGGCCTTGCTGGCGATGACGCCCAGCTCCGTCGCCGACACGCCCGAGAGGACGCCGTTAAAGGTGCCGAAGGGCGTGCGCTTGCCCGAGAGGATGACGACGTCACGCATGGGATGACTCCTGGGACACAGAGACGAACGAAAACATCAGGCGAGGCGCGCCAGCACCGCGTCGCCCACGGCGCGGGTGGACAGCCGCCCGCCCAGCTCCGGGGTGACCTCATCGGCCAGGAGGCAGCCGCGCACCGCCTCCTTGACGCGGGCCTCCAGCTCGGGGCGGCCCAGATGCGACAGCAGCATGCCCGCCGTGAGGATGGCGGCGAGCGGGTTGGCGATGCCCTTGCCGGCGATGTCCGGCGCCGAGCCGTGCACCGGCTCGAAGAGCGACACGCGCCCCGGGTGGATGTTGCCGCTGCACGCGAGCCCGATGCCGCCTTGCAGGATGGCGCCGAGGTCCGTCACGATGTCGCCGAACAGGTTGGACGTGACGATGACCTCGAAGCGCTCCGGCGCGCGCACCAGCTCCATCGCCAGAACGTCGACGTACAGGTGCGAAGCCGCGATCTCGGGGTACTCCGCCGCGACCTCCTTGAACACCCGCTGCCAGAGCCCGCCCGTGAAGCGCATCGCGTTGCTTTTGTCCGACATGCACACGCGCGTCTTGCCGTGCTGTCGGGCGTAGGCGAAGGCCGCGCGGATGATGCGCTCCACGCCCTTGCGGGTGGCGATGGCGACCTCCTGGGCCACCTCGTCGGCCGTGCCCTGCTTAAAGGTGCCGCCCATGCCGGTGTAGAGGTCTTCCGTGTTTTCGCGGAAGACCACCATGTCCACCTGCGCCGGGCCTTTGTCCTTGAGCGGGCAGCGCCGCGCGTCCAGCAGCTGGATGGGCCGCAGGTTGATGAACAAGTCCAGCCGGAAGCGGCTGCCGAGCAGGATGTCCTTGGCGTGGACGTTGGAGGGCACCCGCGGGTCCCCCAGCGCGCCGAGGTACACCGCGTCGAACTCCCGCTGCCAACGGGCGAACACGTCGTCCGGCAGCGTCGTGCCGTCGCGCAGGTAGCGCTCCGCGCCGAGGTCGAAGTGCTCCAACGCCACGTCGGGCGCGAGGGCCGCGATCACCCGACAGCCCTCGGCGATCACCTCGGTGCCGATCCCATCTCCCGGAACCACCGCCACGCGCGCCATCCCGCCCTCCTCGTCGCCCGGCCGCAGGCCCGCGCCCACGCGCCGGCCCGCCGGAAGGCCGGGCTATCCGCGGGCGCCGGGAGGGTCAATCGGCCGGCGTGACGTTGGCGCGCACCCAGTCGAGATACCCGACGAAGCCGGCCTCCACCGGCAACACCACCCACTCCGGCACCGCGTAGGGGTGGGCCGCCCGCAGCGCCGCCTCGGCCCGTGCCGCCCCCTCCGCCGTCGTCTTGATGACGAGAAGCACCTCGGCGTCGTCGTGGACCGCGCCTTGCCAGCGGTAAATCGACCGCACCCCCGGCACGAGGTTGACGCAGGCCACCGCGCCGCCCTCGACCAGCGCCCGTGCGACGCGCGCAGCCACCTCGGCGTCCGGCGCCGTGCTCAGCGCGACCACGACCCCCGTGCCCTCCGCCATCGCCCCTCCCGCCGGCCGGCTTGCCCGCAGCCCACCGCCGGGTCATTCCTAGCCGATGCTCCGCCCCTTTGCCCGCGCCAAGGACGATCGCCCGCAGACGCCGCGCAGCGCGCGCACCATCGCGCGCATCGTCGAGGCCGCCGGGCGCCTCTTCTCGCGCGACGGCACCCACGCCGCCACGATGAACGACGTCGCCCGCGAGGCCGGCGTCTCCAAAGGCCTGCTGCACTACCACTTCCACAGCAAGGAGCACCTGCTCATCGAGGCGCAGCGCGCCATCCTGCGCCAGATCCACCGCCGCTTCCAAGACCGCGCCCGCGCGGGGGACCGCGGGCTGTCCCGCGCGCTGGAGGCGCTCGACGCGCTGTGGGCGGCCCTGCTGGATCTCCGCTCCCAAACCCCGTTCATGGTGGAGACCTTCGCGCTCGCCAACCAGCCCGGCCCCGTGCAAGACGCCTACCGCGGCTTCGCCGACGAGGGCCTCGCCCTGCTCGAAGACGGCATTCGCGCCGTGCTCGCCGAAGATCTGGGCCATCTCCCGCTCCCGCCCGCCCGCCTCGCGTTCCTGGTCCGCACCGCCCTCTGCGGCCTCGTCGTCGAGCTGTCCCAAGCACGCTCCGACGCCGACGTGGCCCGCGTGGACGCCGCGTACCAGGACTTTCGGGCCTTCCTCGGGCGCGCCCTGCTCTCCCCGGCGGCCGCGGGCTGATTCGCCGGGGATTGTTCGCTTTTGGGGCAGGGGAAACCAAGGTTTCCCCCGCAACGCCCCCTTCCTCTCCGCCCCGGGCTCAAGCCACGGCGATGTCCGGGGTCGGCGGCCCATTGGCCCCCACCGCCGCGTCCGGCGCCAGCGCGACGGCGAGGACCTCGTCCATCGTGTCCACGAGGTGGACGGTGAGCGCGGCGCGCACCTCGGCCGGCAGGTCCTCGAGGTCCGGCCCGTTGCGGCGGGGCAAGACGACGGTGCGGAGGCCGGCGCGGTGCGCGGCGAGCACCTTGGACTTGATGCCGCCCACCGGCAACACCCGCCCCCGGAGGGTCGCCTCGCCGGTCATCGCCACGTCGGCCCGCACCGGACGCCCGGAGAGCAAGCTCGTGATGGCCGTGAACATCGTCACGCCGGCGGAGGGGCCGTCCTTCGGCACGGCGCCCGCCGGGACATGGATGTGCAGGTCCTGGGCGGCGGCGGCGGGGTCGATGCCGAGCGCGTCGGCGTGGGCGAGCGCGTAGGTGAGCGCGGCGCGGGCCGACTCCTTCATCACCTCGCCCAGCTGCCCGGTGAGCACGAGCTTTCCGCCGCCGGGGAAGCGCTGGGCCTCCACGGTGAGCACCTCGCCGCCGACCGGCGTCCACGCGAGGCCATTCACCACGCCCACCCGCGGGGCCTCGACGATGGCCTCCTCGTCGAAGAAGCGCTGGCGCCCCAGGTACTTGGGCAGGTCGTCGACCTCGACGCGCAGCGGGGCGTCGAGGCGGCCGCGCGCCCGCAGCACGGCGGCGGCGCGGTACACCTTGCCGAGGGTGCGCTGCAAGCCGCGCACGCCGGCCTCGCGCGTCCAGCCGGCGATGGCGGCGTCGAGCGCCGCGTCCGACCACTCGACCGCCTCGGGCTCCACCCCCGCGTTGCGCGCGAGCGTGGGCAGCAGGTGGCCGCGGGCGATGGTGCGCTTTTCGCCGCGGGTGTAGCCGTCCAGCGGGATGACCTCCATGCGGTCCCGCAACGGGGCCGGCACGGCCGACAGGTCGTTGGCGGTGGCGACGAAAAGCACCTTCGAGCAGTCGAAAGGAAGCTCGAGGTAGCGGTCGGTGAACGCGTGGTTCTGCTCCGGGTCCAGCAGCTCCAGCAAGGCCGCCGCCGGGTCCCCCTGCCAGCCGCTGCCGAGCTTGTCGATCTCGTCGAGGAGGATGACCGGGTCGGCCGCGCCGGCGCGCCGCAGCCCCTCCACCACGCGACCCGGCCGGGCGCCGACGTAGGTGCGCCGGTGGCCGCGAATCTCCGCCTCGTCCCGCACGCCGCCCAGCGCCACCCGGACGAGGGTGCGCCCGGTCGCGTCGGCGATGGCCTGCCCGATGCTGGTCTTGCCCACCCCCGGGGGGCCCACGAGCAGGAGCACATCGGCGCGCCCCTGGCCGGCGAGCTGCCGCACCGCGAGGTGCTCCAGGACCTGCCGCTTCACGTCGGACAAGCCGTGGTGGCTGCGGTCCAGCGCGGCCTCGAGGGCGTCGAGATCCGCCGTGGCGCGCGCGGTGGCGGTGCCCCAGGGCAGCTCCGCCACCCACTCCAGCCAGTCCAGGGCCACGCTGCGCTCCGGGCTGCCGTCGCGCAAGCGGGCGAGGCGCGCCAGCTCGCGGTCCACGGTGGCGCGGGCCTCCGCGGGGAGCGGGCGGGCGGCGAGGCGGGCGCGCAAGGAGTCGAGCTGGTCGTCGGCGTCGCCGAGCTCCTCCTGAATGGCCTTGAGCTGAGCGCGGAGGATGTTCTCCTTCTGGTTCTGCTGGGCCTCCGACGCGAGGCGTTCCTGGATGAGCGTGCGGGCCGTGGCCACCTCGCGCTCCTCCTGAATGCGCCGCAGCAGCATCTCCGCGCGCTCGAGCGGGTCTGCGGTCTCGAGGTAGCGCAAGCGCCAGTCCACGCTGGCGTCCACACAGGCGGCCCCGGCGTCGAGGTGAAGCGCGGGCGGCAGCGCGGCCGAGAGCACGGCGTTCACGCGGTCGGCGTTGCCGAAGACCGGCGCGGCCTCGCGCAGGGCGTCGCGCACGGAGCGCCGCAGGGCCTCGGCGCGCAGCGTCGCCGGCCAGGGGCGCTCATCCACCGCAAAGCGGGCGAGCATCCACGGCTCTTCCTGGATGACCTCCCCGAGCGCCACGCGGGCGAGCCCCTGCAGCGCCACCGCGGGCGGGCGACCGGGCGCCTGGCCAAGCTCCAGCACCCGGGCGAGCACGGCGACGGGGCGCAGATCCCCGCGCGTCGGGACGTCGACCGGGCTGGTCTGGATGGCGACGAGCACGAGCGTGCCAGGGGCGCCCGGCCGCCCGGCCGCCTGAACCGCGGCGAGGCTGCGCGCGCGGCCCACGGGGAGCGGGCCGACAAAGCCCGGAAGGATGGCCCCGGAGCGCAGCGGGAGGACCGGGAGCTGCTCCGGGAGGGGGACCGGCAGCGAGAAGTCGAGGGGCTCGGACAAAAGGGCTCCACCCCGGGAAGCTCCCGGGCGAACGCTGAGGTTGGAGCGCCGCCTTCGCGCAGCGCCGCGCCCATCCCGGGCGCCCCTCAGCTTTCGGCACCGCCCGCCGGGCCGTCAAGGGGGGCCGACAAAATGGCCGCAAAGCCCTCCACGAAGGGCGCCGCGAGCCGCGCGACGGCCGCGAGGTCCACGGCCATCTCGGTGAAGGGCTCCCATCGGTGGACCAGCAAATCCCGCCGCAGCTCGGCGCCCAGGACGCGGCCGGGCGCCCGAACGCTGAGGCGATGCCCCTGGGTGGCCGGGTGCAGCGCGTAGGTGCCGTTCTCGACGGCGTCCACGCCGAGCGCCGCGAAGCCGGCCCGCACCCGCTCGACGAGGCCCGCCGGAGCCAGGGAGGCGCCGCCGGGCGGGGTGGTGATGAGGTCCACCGCCGGGCGCATCGGCCAGGTCTCCGCGGTGCCCGGCGCCCAGGCCGCGTGCAGCGCGGGCACGATGTCGGCGTCCACCCGTGCGATTCCCACCGAGCGCGGCGCATAGCTGTGCGGCGTGAAGACGAGGCCCCCCGCCGCGACCACCGCGTCCACCTCGGCGTCCACCCGCGCGACGTAGGCGCGGTGCAGGGCGTCCAGCCGCGCGTGGTCTGCCGGGGCCGTGACATAGACGGGGACCGCCGCCGTCATGCCGCCGCCGGAGAGATCCCCGGTGGCGAGGGCGGGCACGCGGTTGGTGTCGACGAGGGTGCGCGGCAGCCGGCAGCGCACCATGCGCGCCCGCTGGACCGCGCCACGCGCGACCAGCGCTCGGGCGACCGCGCGGCCGATCTCCGGCGCGCCAACATCGGTGTTGACGAAAAAGAAGTCGATCAGGCCCGGTGGGAGCGCGCTCTCCATCTGGGCGGCGAGCGCGAGATACTCTTCCGCGGACGTGGCGCCGTGGGGCACCTCGGCCAGAAAGCCCACCGGCGCCGCCGGGTCGCCCCATTCTTCGATGTCGAGGACGTCGTCTTGGTGCACACGCATCGCCCAGGACTACCGCGCCGCCCGCCGGGCTTGCAAGGCCAGCGCGACGGCGCCGAGGGCCGGGACAGCCTCGCCACGCGTGGCGGCCGACGCGCGGAGATCGTCGAGGGAGGCGGCGGTCTGGGCGCCGACCTTGGTGAAGTGGCTGCGGAGATAGGCCTCCAAGGGCAGCGGCATCAGCGCGGGCGCGAGGTGGGCAGCGACGCGGACGATGGGGCCGTGCAGGAGATGGATCCACGGCGGCGGGGCCTCTCCGCGGTGCGCGGCGGCCGTGGCGACGGCCTCACGGGCGGCAGACGCGGCGAGGGCGGCGTCCACCGCCCGCAGGGACCAACCGGCCAGCTCCAGGCAAAGGATGAGGGACGCCAGAAGAGCGGCGCCGAGGGCGATCTGGCGGTCCACCGCATCGGAGGCCACCGCGGGCTGGCCTCCCGCGCGCAGCCAGCCGACCAGGCGCGCGACCCGCGCGGGGTCGGCTCCTTGCAAGGGGGTGCGCGCCAAGGGCGGGACGTAGAGGCGCACCCCGTCCCAGCCGGGCGGCTCACCCGGGAGCGGCTCAGACCACGCCAGGAACGGGATGATGCCGCGCACGAGGCGCCCCGGCGGCAGGAGCGCGAGGAGCCGCTCTTTGTCGTGCAGACCGGGTTGGAGGCTGAGGATCGTGGCCTCCCCGCTGGCCGCGAGCAAGCCATCGAGCCATGCACCGGCCAGCGCCGGCGACGCGACGGCGAGCACGATGGCGTCGAACGCGACCCCGGCCACGGTGTCCGCCGCCGTGTGCACCTCGGCAAAAGAGACGGCGACCCTCCGCACCCCGCCGTCGATGCGGGTGAGCACCGGCGGCGCCGCGCGCAAGGCCGCGACGTGCCCAGGCTTCACGTAGGCGTGAACCTCGACCCCCGCCGCCGCGAAGGCCGCCGCGTAGGCGACGCCAACGGCCCCCGCGCCGACCACCAACACCCGCCCTGGCACGTTCGACACGGCATCTCCCCCGGCGCGCGTTATCCCGGCGCATGGCCGAGGTCGTCGTCGTCCCCGCACGAAACGAAGCGCCCCGCATCGGCGCCGTGCTGGACCGCATCTCCGCCACGCTGCCGGGGCGGCCGATCATCGTCGTGGACGGAGGCAGCACCGACGCCACCGCCCGGGTGGCCCGGGCGCACGGCGCGCTGCTCCTCCCGCAAGACGGCTCGGGATACCCGGCGGCCCTGCGCACGGGCCTCGCTTGGGCGGCCGCGCGCGGCGCCACCCGCCTGCTGCTGCTCGACGCCGACGGGCAACATCCGCCCGAGGCAGCACCCCGGCTTCTGTCCGCCTTGGACCTCGCCGATGCGGTTGTGGGCAGCCGCGACGGGACCGGGACGCCCGGCCCTTGGGGGCGGCGCGCCGGCAACGCCGCGCTGGCGGCGCTGGTACGCGTGCTCACGGGCGTGCCGCTCGGAGACGTCACCTCCGGCTACTGGGCCTTCCGGGGGCCCGCCCTCCGCGCCGTTGCCGAGGCCATGCCCGTCGACGTGGCCGACGCCAACCTGCGCGTGCTGGTCGCCCGCCTCGGGCTGCGGCTGCAGGAGGTCCCGGTGCGAATGGACACGCGCCCGGCAGGCGCGTCGATGCACGATGGCCTGCGCGGGGTTCGGAACTTCGGGCGCTCGGTGCGGGCCACCGTCCGCGAGGCGCTGCGGGCGCCGCCCCCGTGAGCCTGGGGGTGGCCATCCTCGCGGGGGGGCGCGGGGAGCGCTTGCGCGGGCTTCCGGGGGCGCCGCCCAAGGCGCTCGCGCCCTTCGACGGCGGGACGCTGCTCTCGCACCAGCTCGCCCAGGTGGCGCCGCTGCGCCCGGAGCGGGTCGTGGTCTTGCTGCACCACGCCGCTGGCGCCATCGCCGCCACCCTGCCGCCAGGGGTCGCGCCGCTCGTCGAGCCGGAACCGCTCGGGACAGCGGGCGGCCTCGCGCTTCTGCCCCGCGGCCCTGCCCGGTGGCTCATCGTGAACGTCGACCACGTCTCCAGCTTCGACCGCGCGGCGCTGCTGGACGACTGGGCCGCGCCCGGGGTCGCGGCGCTCGCCGAGGTCGCTGTCCCCGTCGACGAAGGCGTGGTGTCGCTGGACGCAGGCCGCATCGTCGGCTGGCAGGAGCGGCCCACCCTGCGGCTCCCCGTCACCACGGGGCTCTACGCGCTCTGCGCGGCGGCCCTCCGCGCCGCCCTGCCCGCGCCAGAGCGCCTGGACATGCCCGCGCTCATCCTCCGCCTCGGCGGGGTCGAAGGGCGGCGGTGCCCGGGCCGGTGGGTCGACGCCGGCACCCCGGAGCGCCTCGCGGCGGCAGAAGCCCTGGTGCGGGGCCGCTGAGCAGCGCCGCCATGGCGCGGAGGATGCGGGCCGCGGAGCGGTCGCGGGCGAGGCGGGCCCAGCCGGCGCGCGCGATGGACGCCGGCAGCCACCGCACCGCGCCGGAGTGCTCCGGGCCGGGGCGCGCGGCGTCGGCGGGGGCGTCGACCTGCCCCACGAAAAGCAGCTCGGGCTTGCGGCCGCAGCGGAGGTCCAGAAGGACGCCCCAGGGACGCAGCCGCACCGGGATGCCCGCTGCGAGGCCCAGCTCCTCGCGCAGCTCGGCTTCGATCCAGGCGCGCGGGTCGAGCCCAGCGCCGGGGACCAAGGCCCCGACCGGTGCGGCGCTCCCGGAGGCCGAGGGCACGAGCCGGCCCGGGCTGGCGACCGAACGCGGGCTCTGCACGAGCAGGGGCACGCGCCCGTCGCGGAATCGCACCAGCGCGCTGACGCCGAGCGTGCCGTCCCAAGGGGCGCCGGGCGGCAAGGCCCCTGGCCCGACACGCGGGCACCGCCCCAGCAGCAGATGATCCGAGTAGAGTCCACCTTGAACCGAGAACACCAGCCCGGCGGCGTGCCGTGACACGCCGGCGAGGCGCAGGGTGCGCCCCTCCACCCACTCGCCGAGGGCCGGGAGCCCCGCGCTGAGCGACTCTCGAAGCCCGGCGTCTGCACGCCACTCCGGCGCCGCCGCCACCTCGGCCAGCCAGCGGGAGGCGCCCCAGCCGGGCCACACCACTCGAAACCCGAGCCCGGCGAGCCGGCGGACTGTCGCGGAATCCGGCAGGGGTGTCCGAAAATCCGGACAGTGACCGACAGGGGGGGGCTGAAAAATCAGGGACTTGTTCCTGGCACCGACCTTGCTGAGGGGTCCGGCGCCCGCAACGGGCCTAACCCAAAACCCAACAGCAAAGGACAGTCATCCCATGCGCGGACTCAACTGCGTTCTTCTTTTCGGCCGCGTCGGCCAGGACCCGGACCTCAAGCAGCTCAAGAGCGGCAAGCACAAGTGCGAGCTGAGCCTCGCCACCCACCGCGCGGTCAAGGACGGCGACGGCTGGAAGGACGAGACCGACTGGCACAAGGTCATCCTCTGGGACGGCGCCGCCGAGACCGCCGCCCGCCTCGTCAAGAAGGGCGATCCCATCGCCGTCCAGGGTGAGCTCCGCGTGGAGTCCTGGACGGACGCCCAGGGCGCCCGCAAGTCCCGGACCGTCGTCGTCGCGGACCGCATGCAGCTCGTGAAGACCGGCCTCAAGTCCGTGCCCGACGCGCGCCCGCAGGCCCCGCTCTCCGACGAGCCGGACTACGAGCCGCTGCCCACCGACGACGCCCCGGCCGACGCCCTGCCCTTCTGAGTCACTCGGCGTACATCGCTTCGATGGCCGCCGCCCAGTTTGCCTCGACCACCCGCCGCTTCACCTTCTGGGTGGGCGTCAGCTCACCGCACTCCTGGGACAGCTCCCGCGGCAGAACGGTGAAGCGGCGGACCGACTCGACGCGGGCGAAGCGGCGGTTCACCTCGTCCACGCCCCCCTGCACCGCCCGGAGCACCTCCGGGTGGCTGTCCAGGGGGGCGTCTGCGGCGAGGCCCAGGCGGGTACGGAGCGCCGCGGCAGCGTCGGGGTCCAGGCTCAGCAGCGCCGACAAAAAGCGACGGCGGTCCCCGATGACGACGGCCTGCCCGACGAGCGGGATGTCCTTGAGCGCCGCCTCGATGTTGGCGGGGGTGATGTTCTTGCCGCCGGCCGTGATGAGGATCTCCTTCTTCCGCCCCGTGATCGTGAGGTAGCCGTCCGGGTCCAGCGCGCCGAGGTCCCCCGAGCCCAGCCACCCGTCCGTGAGGCACGCCGCTGTCGCCGCCGGGTCTTTGAAATACCCAAGGAACACGTTCGGCCCACGCAGGAGGATCTCCCCATCCTCCGCGATGCGCACCTCAACCCCAGGCACCGCCTGCCCCACCGTCCCCAACCGCACGCGCGCCGGGAGGTTGAAGCTCGTCGGCCCGCTGCCCTCGCTCTGCCCGTAGACCTCGTGCACGAGGATGTCCACCTCCCCCAAGAAGCGGAGGACCTCCGCCGATATCGGCGCAGCACCGCTCACGCAGATGCGCGCCGCGCCGAGGCCACCGAGGCCCTTCACTTTGGAGAACACGAGGCGGTCGGCCAGCGCATGCTGGGCGCGCAGCGCGAGGCCCGGAACCTGCCCCGCCGCGCGGCAGGCCGTCCATGCCGCCCCCACCCCACGGGCCCACGCGAAGAGCCGCGCCTTGGCGCCGCGCAGGTCTGCGATGCGGGCGGCGAGCCGCGCCTGCACCTTCTCCCACACCCGCGGCACGCCAAAAAACACGGTGGGCTGC
Source organism: Alphaproteobacteria bacterium (assembly GCA_040373935.1). Classification (GTDB taxonomy): domain Bacteria; phylum Myxococcota_A; class UBA796; order UBA796; family UBA2385; genus JBEIVK01. The sequence continues at coordinate 2,864 of JBEIVK010000012.1, read as the reverse complement.
ACGGACTTCATGTCCTCCACCAAGGCCTCGCGGCTGCGCGCGAAGTACACGGGCGCCCCCGCCGTGATGGGCCCATGGATGGAGAACATCTGCTCCGCGATGTGCGACAGCGGCAGATAGGAGAGCAGGCGGTCCGCGGGGCCCAGCGACACGATGCCGATGGCAGCGTCGGCGGTCCAGGTGAGGTTGCGGTGAGAGAGCACCACGGCCTTGGGCGGGCCTGTGGTCCCCGACGTGTAGATGAAGGTCGCCATGTCCTCCGGGCGCAGCGCCTCCAGCCGCGCCTCCACGGCCTCCGGCTCCACGGCGTCTCCGCGGGCCAGGAAAGCCTCCCAAGACAGCACCAGCGGGTCATCGATCGCCGGCGCGCCCTGCATCAGCACCACCGCGCCCAGCGCCGGCAGCGCCGCGCGGCAGGCCGCGACCTTCTCCCACTGGGACGCGTCCTCGACGAGCGCCACCGTCGCCTCGGCGTGCGCGAGGATCCAACCCACCTCCTCGGCCGAGCAGGTCTCGTAGATCCCTGCCGGCACCCCGCCGGCCAGCATGGTGCCAACATCGAACAGCACCCACTCCGCGCGGTTGGCCCCGAGGATGCACGTCCGGCCGCCCGGACCGACCCCGCTCGCCAGCAACGCCCGAGCCACGCGCATGGCCTGCGCGCCATACTCCCCGTAGCTGAGCGCCTCCCAGCGCTCGCCGCGGCGCGTCAGGAGCGCCGGCGCGCCCGGGCGCGAACGGGCGTGGGCAAGCAGCCGGGCGGGGATGGAATCGGGTCGCATCGGGCCTCTCTCCGCCATCGTGACGGGGAAACGCCCGGCGGTCAAGGAGCCGGGGTGCCGCCCGTGCCGCGGAGGACGCCGTAGGTGGCGAGGAGCTGGTTCATGTCGGTGGTGCGGAGGTCCATGCCGCTCGTCGGTACGAACAGGATCGGCTTGCCCCGCAGAGACCGCGCAACCTCGAGCTTGACCATCGCGCGGCCACCGGCGCCAGCCATCGCCTGGGCTTTTTTGGTGATTCCCAAGGCCCGCGCCGTGCGCTCGGCCAGGATGGCCTCGGCTTGGCGCTCTTTCTGGAAGTAGATCGCGTCGGCGTTGATCTTGGCCTTCTCGGCCTCTCCCCTCGCCTTCTCGATCTCGCGGCCGACCTCGCCCTTGGCGACCTCCAGCTCCCGCCGCCGCTGCTCCCGGGCCGCCTCCGTCTCCGAGACCAGGCGCGCCGCCTCCTGCTCCGCCACCTTCTTGTCCCGGATGATCTGCTCATAGCGCTCGTTGAACTTGTGCTCCCCGAGGAGGACCTGGGTGATGAGCACGCCCTCGGGGTTCAAGTAGTGGTTGAGCAGGCGGGAGGCCTGCTCCGCCTTCTGGAAGCGCATCCCGGCGTCGTAGTACTGCTCGGAGGCCAGCTCGTTCAGCACGTCGCGCACGATGGTCCGCGCGACGGGCCGCACGAGGTTCTCCCCGACCGTCGGGGTGTCGGACCCGACAAACTGAAGCAAGTACCACGCACGCGCAGGGTCCACCGTCCAGGCGACCGTGACATCCACCGAGATGTCGTTGCCGTCGATGGTCTTGAAATGCAGGCTGTCGTCCCCGGCGCGGGCGCCGCTGGCCGCTGCGCGCGTCATGGCGAGGTTTTGCAGCGCCGTGTCGAAGACGTGCCAGTCATTGACGACCGGCAAAAAGAAGTGGGTACCGCCCGGGGGATAGGGCTCCTTCACCACGCCACGCGGCTCCCACAAGCCCAGCTGGTGCACCCGGAGCCCGACCTCCGTGGAGTCCGTGGAGTGGGGCACGCAGCCCAGAGCGAACGCCAACGCGAACACACGCAACGCGATGCCCATTCACCACCCCCGCAACAGGCTTTCGAGATCCAGCGGGTTGACCGCACCCGCGCCGTCGGTGGGCACCACGATGATCTGCGCGCCCTTCATCACCTCCGCCATCTCCAAACCGACGAGGTTGCTGGACCCCGCAGCCTGCAAGGCGGCGTTCTCCAAGCGGGTGCCCTCGGCCTCGGCGAGCGCGACGAGCAGCTCGGCCTCCGCGATGCGCCGCCGGGAGTAGCTCTCCGCCTCGGCCTCGATGCGCTTGATGTCGGAGCGCCCGCGCTCGCGCTCGACCTCGATGGTCGCCTGCCCCTCGGCGAGCACCCGGTCCTTCTCGGCCTCCTGCGAAGCCGCGACCGCCTCCGCCCGGTTCTTGAACACGGTTTGGTCCTGAATCTTCCGCTGCTCGATGGCCTCCTGGTAGCGCTGGTCGTAGGTGTAGTGGCGCACCATCACCGCCCACACCTCGATCCCCGCGTCCGCCACCTCGGACTGGAGCAGCGCCCGCGCGTCCTCGGCGTGCGCCCGACGCTTCGGACCGCTGTAGAAGTCCTCGGCGTTCAGCTCGCCCAGCTTCTGCCGCAGCACCTTGTCGGACCGTGGGATCATCAGCGCGCTCTCGAACAGCGAGCCGGGGCCGACCGCCCCGATGAGCCGCGCCGGGTCCACCACGCGGTAGGCGATGGCGACGTCCACGGTGACCTGGTAGCCCTCGCTCGTCTGGATGCGGATCGCCGGCTGCACCCGCGCGCCGCCCGCGGCCGTCAGCGGGTCGTCGTTGAACTCGAGCACCTTGAGCCCGCGGGGGAACAGGTGCAGCCGCTCCATCCCTGGGATGACGACGTGGGTGCCCGGGCCCAGCGGCTCCTTCTGGATGCCCTTGCTTGGCCCGAGAACGACCTGCCGCACGGCCACTTGGTCTGGTGCGATGGTTGTCGTGAACATCGCCCACGCGAGCAGGAGCGCGACGAGCACGCCACCCGCTGCGAGCGGCACGAGGGCACGAGACGGGCCCGAGGGCAATTGGACCGTGACC
>JBEIVK010000717.1:0-2435 GCA_040373935.1 Alphaproteobacteria bacterium | reverse complement strand
GCCCGGCCAGGCCCTCCGCGATCTGCCGCAGCGTTTAGGGGTTTTGGATGGTGTTGTGGTTTATTATCACGCCGTCTGCGCCGGTCTCGTCGAGCATCTGCCGGGCGCTCGCGAGGTCCACCACGTCCCCGTTGGCGATGAGCGGGATGCGCAGGCGGCGACGCGCTTCGGCGATGGGGCGCACGTCACGCACGCCGCCGTAGAGGTCCACCTTGGTGCGCCAGTGGATGGTGATGGCCTCGACGCCCTCCTCTTGGAAGGCGTGGGCGAGGTCCGGTGCGTTGCGGTGTTGCGGGTCGTAGCCCGTGCGCATCTTGACCGTCAGTGGGATGCGAATCGCCTTTCGGACCGCTTTCACGATGTCGAGCGCCAGCGCGGGCTCGCGAAGCAGGCCCGAGCCTCCCGAATGCGCGCAGACCTTCTTGCTCGGGCAGCCCATGTTGATGTCGCAGATGGTCGCGCCGAGCGACTCGACGACCTGCGCGGCCTCGGCCATCGCCTCGGGCCGCCGCCCGTAGATCTGGATGGAGATGGGGTTCTCGTCCGGGTCGAACTCGGCCATCTGGAGGATGCGCCCCTCGCCCCGGCGCAGCCCTTCGGACGCGATGAACTCGGTGCACGTGAGCCCCGCGCCGCCGATCTGCCGGACGAGGCGGCGGAAGGTGAGGTCCGTTACGCCTTCCATGGGCGCGAGCACCACACCGGGCGAGACGTCGACCGACCGAATCCGAAACGAGAGCGCCATCGTCCTTGCCCCGCGGGTGGCGAGCGTTACGCGGCCGCCCCATGACGACCCATCGACCGCCCAAGGCCGAGAGCGTGACCCGCGAGGGCGCGCCCGACGGCTTCGTCCCGCCGACCTTCTATCGCCCCGAACTCCTGGCTGGGGGCTTCACCCGCGTCACGGTCTCGGTGCCGCCGGAGCGCCTGGAAGCGGTGCACCGCGCGCTGGTCGCGGCCCTGGAGCCGCCGCTCAAGCTCATGTACCGCCAACTCACCGATCGCCGCTCGGGCCAGCTCGAGAAGCCTATCTCGCGCGTTGGCGTCGAGCTTCCTCGGGATCGCGTGCTGGACGCGCTGGCCCGCTGGCGGGACTTGGTGTACCACGATGGCCGGCACCAGCTTTGGATCCGCGGCGCGGCAGGGGAGCAGGTGGTGCTGGAGGAGGTCGGCGTCGTCTACGTCTATCCCGACGACCCGAGCTTCCACGAGGTGCTGGAGCAGGCCGGCGTTCCCAAGGGCGTGGGCCCGACGCTCGCTGAGCGAGACTACATCCGCGTGCAGTTCTCGGCGGCGAACGATCTCGCCGAGGCGGAGCTGATCGACCGGCTTCACCTCGTGGAGTGGGCCGGGTAGGCGGCGCGGCGCGCGCACGGCGGATAGGGTCGGGACATGGGCGTTCCGAATACTGGACCCGTCGCGCCGGCCCGCGTCGACCCGCTCCTTGGCGCGGTCCTCGATGGCAAGGTGCGCCTGGAGCGCGTGCTTGGCACCGGTGGGACGGGCCGGGTCTACGCCGGCACCCAGCTCAGCCTGGGCCGGCCGGTGGCCGTCAAGGTCATGCGCAGCGATGTCGCGCCCGAGCAGGACCCTCACTTCGCCGAGCGGTTCTTCCGGGAGGCGTCGTTGGCCGGTCGGCTCTCCCATCCGAACGTCGTCACCGTGCATGATTACGGTCGGTCCGAAGACGGCGCCTGCTACATCGTGATGGAGCTGCTCGGCGGTCGCAACCTCAAGGACATGATGAAAGACGGGCCGATGCCCGTGTCTCGTGCGCTGCCGATGTTCGAGCAGGTCGTCGCGGGGTTGCGGGCGGCGCATCGGGCCGGCTTGGTGCACCGGGACATGAAGCCGGGCAACATCCAGGTGGTCGAAGACGACGGCGGCCATGAGATCCCGAAGATCCTCGACTTCGGGCTTGTCAAGGCCGAGGGTGAGGTCACGGAGATCACGCAGGAGGGGAGCTTTCTCGGCACCCCGCACTACGCGGCGCCCGAGCAGGTGAAGGGGCTTGACGCCGACGGTCGCGCGGACCTCTACGCGGTCGGGGTGATGCTGTACCGCGCGCTCACGGGCCGGCTGCCCTTCCACTCGGCCAACCCGATGGCCATCGCCATCGCGCACACCCGCGAGGCGTACCCGCCGATGGCGGAGCGGGCCCCGGAGGTGGAGGTCCCGGCCGCGGTGGAGGCGGTGGTTCGCCGCTGCATGGAAAAGTCCCCAGAGGACCGCTTCCCCGACGCCAACGCCTTGTACGCGGAGCTGGTCGCCTTGCGTCGGGCCTTGCTGCCCGACGCCCCCACCCTGGAGCAGCCCCCCCCGGGCCCCGTCCCGCCGCCGGAGCCGGCCGCGGCCCTGGCGCCTTCGCCCGCGGCTCCCCCGCATGCGCGCCCGCGTGTGCTCGCGTGGGCGGGGGCGGCCCTGGTCGCGGCGGG
>JBEIVK010000005.1:0-21332 GCA_040373935.1 Alphaproteobacteria bacterium | reverse complement strand
GCGATCCGGGCGCGGCGACGGCCCGCGCTCCCGTTGCTGCTGCGCGGGGGCCCGCCGCTGCCTCCGGCGCTCGAGGCCGAGTTGGGCCAGTTGCTGGACCTGCAAGACCCGCTCGCCTTCGCGCTCCTGCTGCAGCGGCTGAACCCCGAAGGCCTCGCGCGGGCCCTGTCTCTCGCGCGGGGCACCCGCGCGGACCACCTCGCCTTGCGGCGCATGGTGGACCTCGTCCCCGCCGTGTGGCGCGCGCGGGTCCTCCTGAAGCTGCTCGACGAAGTGCTCGGCAGCGCCGACGGCGAGCCGGCCGCGCTGTTCCTCTCCGGGCAGCTCGGGCCCGTCGACGACCCGGCGCTGCTCAGCGCGGCGCCGCGGGCCGCCGCGTACCTCGCCGAGCGCAGCGCCGAAGTCACGATGGACGCCTCCCCCCGGCGCCCGCCCGACCGCCCCATCGCGAGCAGCGGGCCGCTTCCCCCGGAGCGGCTGTTCCCCCTGGCCACCGCGTTGGCGCGGTCTCTGGCGGCCCGGCATGCCACCGGCGCGGCGGGCGGCGTCGGCGCGGCGCGCGTGTTCCCAGACGGTCGCATCGAGCTGGGGCCGCCGGAGGGGAGCTCCCCGCGGGACGACGTGGCGAGCGCAGCGAAGGTGCTGCTGGAGCTCGCCGTGGGCCGGGTCCCGCGCCGCGGCTGCGGGCCAGAAGACCTGCTCGCCGCCTTGGCCCGCCTCGTGCCGGACGCGCCTCCCGAGTGGGTGGCCGTGCTCACACGGGCTGCCTCCACCGAGCCGGTTCAGCGGCCGCGCAACGGCCTCGACTGGTGGGAGCAGCTCGCGAGCGCCGCGGCCATCGCCGGGGTCCGCGCCGAGGCGCCGCTGCGCCCCCAGGCCCGCTGGGCGGTGGGGCACGACACCCACATCGGCGCCGTGAAGTCGCGCCTCGGCCAGACCAACCAGGACGCGGTCTTTTTCCACCAGGACGGCGAGATGTCCTTGCTCGTGGTGGCAGACGGCATCAGCGTGGCGACGGCCGGCAGCGGGGATCTCGCGAGCGCGCTCCTCGTCCAGACGCTCGCCGGCCGATGGTCCACCGCGCTGCCCGCCCTGCGCGACGGCGACGACGCGTCGCTGCGGGCCTTCCTCGTCGACGCGCTGGCCGCGGCCAATGACGAGATCTGCGCGTCCACCTTGGACATCGTCTCGGGAGATCTCGCCGGCCACGCGCCGATGGGGACGACGGTCCTCGCGGCGCTGTGCCGCGGAGATCGCGTCTGGCTCGCCTCCCTCGGGGACTCGCGGGCGTGGCTCGTCGGCGCACACGGCGCGGCCTCCCTCACCGCCGAGCAAAACGTCCGCGGCGAGTGGCTGCGGGCCTGGCAGCAGGGCGGGTCCCCGGAGCTGGATCACGACGGCTATGCGCTGGTCGGCTACTGCGGCCACTTCGACGAGGCGGGCCGTCCTGCCCCCGTGCCGCCGCTGCTCCGCGCCCTGCGGGTGCTGCCCGGCGAGCAGCTCGTCCTCGCCAGCGACGGCCTGAGCGACTACGCCGCAAAGGACCCGGCGGTGCTCGCCGCGCTCATCGAGGAGGCCGTGCAGGCCGACGATCCGACGGCAGCCGCCCGGCGCCTCGTGGACGCCGCCAACCGCGGCGGCGGCGGGGACAACATCACCGTGCTCGTCGCCCGTCAGTCCGCCGGCTGACGGCGACGCCCCGAGGGCAGGTTAGGCCTCGGGCCTGTGGAGCTGCCGTGCCCGACTTCCGCCAAGCCCTGAGCGACCGCGTGCTGCTCTTCGACGGCGCGATGGGCACCGAGATCTACAACCGGGGCGTGTTCATCAACCGCTCCTACGACGAGGTGAGCCTCACGAACCCCGGCTTGGTCGAGCAGATCCACGGCGAATACTTGGCCGCCGGCGCGGACGTCCTCACCACCAACACCTTCGGCGCCAACCGCCTTCGGCTCACGCCCTTCGGCCTGGAAGACCGCACACGGGAGATCAACGCCGCCGGCGTGCGCTTGGCGCGGGCAACGGCGCGGGGGCGGGCCTTCGTGGCGGCGAGCATGGGCCCCACGGGCGCGACCTTGGCCCCGGTGGGCAAGATCACCCCGGGAGACGCGTTCTCCGTCTTCCAGGAGCAAGCCGAGGTCTTGGCCGCCGAGGGCGCAGACCTCTTCATCCTGGAGACCTTCGCGTCCCTGCCCGAGCTGTGGCAAGCCGTGCGCGCGGTGCGCGCGGTGTGCGACCTCCCCATCGTCGCCTGCCTCACCTTCCCGCCGGCCGGGGCCGACCACGGGCGCTTCGAGGGGCCGTCACCGGAAGAGGCCGCGCGCCTGATGAGCACGTGGAAGGTGGACGCCATCGGCACCAACTGTTCGCATGGCCCGCGCGGGGTCATGGAGATCGTGGAGCGCATGGCGCCGGTGGCCGGGCTGCCGCTGGTGGCGATGCCGAACGCCGGCATGCCGCAGGTGGTGGAGGGCCGCACGATCTACCTCGCCGGCCCCGAGTACATGGCCGAGCACGCCCGGCGGCTGGCGCAGGTCGGCGCGCGCATCGTCGGCGGCTGCTGCGGGACGACCCCGCGCATGATCAAGGAGATGCGCACCTTCTTGCGGAGCATCGCCCCGCACCAGCGCGGGCCGGTGGTGGCCACTGCGGCCGACGAGAAGGCGCCCGTCGCCGGAGATGCGCCGGTCCCGGTGGCCGAGCGCAGCAAGTTGGCGGCCAAGCTGGCTGCCGGCGGGTTCTGCGTGTCCGTTGAGCTGGAGCCGCCCCGGGGCACAGACCCGGCGCGGGCCGCCGAGGGCGCGGCGCTCCTGTACCGGGCAGGTGTCGACGTGGTGAACATCGCGGATGGGCCGCGGGCCGTGGCGCGCATGGGTCCCTCCGCCCTCTCGCAGATCGTCCGCGCCCGCGTGCCGCCGATGGAGACGGTGGTCCACTACTGCTGCCGGGACCGCAACCTCCTCGGCATGCAGATGGACCTCCTCGGCGCGCACGCGCTCGGGCTGCGCAACATCCTGGCCGTCACCGGCGATCCGCCCAAGATGGGCACCTACCCCGACGCCACGGCCGTCTTCGACATCGACGCCATCGGTCTCATCTCGTTCATCCAGCTGCTCAACCGCGGGCTGGACTTCTCCGGCCAGCCGATCGGCGGGCGGACCGCCCTGTTCGTGGGCGCCGGCTGCAACCCGGGGGCGGTGGATCCGGGCCTCGAAGCCGAGCGGTTCTTGCGCAAAGCAGAGGCGGGAGCCGAGTTCTTCTTCAGCCAGCCCGTGTTCGACCCCGCGCTGCTCGAAGACTTCCTGGAGCGCACGCGCAGCGCAGCCCACATCCCCTTCTTCGTGGGCATCATGCCTCTGGTCTCCGCCCGCAACGCTGAGTTTTTGCACAACGAGGTGCCCGGCATGCAGATCCCGGACGCGGTGCTGCGGGCCATCCGCGCGGCGCCGAGCCGGGAGGCACAGCGGGAGGTCGGCATCGAGGTCGCACGGCAGACCTTGCTCGATGTCCGCGGCCATCCGCGCGTCCGCGGGGTGTACGTGTATCCCCCCGTCGGGTCCTCCCCGGCTGTCTTGCGCGAGCTGGAGGGCGGCCTCACCCCCCATGCCGACGCCGCGTCCGTCGCGCCGCCCGCGCTGGCGCCCGCCCGGGCAGAGGCCCACTGAGGCGCGGGAACACAATCGGCGGGCCGTGGTTTCTCCCCCCGCGCCGGGGATGCTGGCGGGTGCCCCGGGTGGCCCCCGGCCGCGCCCTTGACGCATCAGGTGCGAAGCAGTATACGCACCGCGTTCCCCCTGGCTCCTCCTCCTTCTCGGAGTTCATCATGGCCGTGTCCCGTCTGTCGCTCGTGTTCGGTGCCGCTCTCCTCGGCTTCGCCTCCAACGCCTTCGCCTTCGAGAAGTGCGACGCCGAGACCGACGCCAAGAAGAAGGAAAAGTGCGAGGCCACCGAGGCCAAGCAGGTCGCGAAGCTCCGCAAGAGCACGACGCCCTTCAAGCCGTCCGCCCTCGACGCCAAGTTCGCCGCCCTCGACGGCGACGACAAGAACCCCTTCAACCAGGACGACTACTACGTCGGCAACATCGAGACGGGCTCCAAGACCTTCGATGAGCTGGCCGGCTCCGTCGCCCGCATCAACGCCGCCCTCACGATGGCCCGCTACGCGGACAGCCTCGCCAAGGCCGGCAAGAACGACGAAGCCAAGGCCATCGCCGCGGACCTCCTCCCCGTCCTCGCCAAGCTCAAGGACGACGTGAAGGCCATCAAGGAGTCGATCGACAAGGTGAAGGCGGACCCGGCCGCGATCGTCAAGGACAACCCCATGGCGCTCCCGAAGGTCGCGAAGGCCCTCCCCGGCCTGCTCACCACCGTCGTGGACGCCGCGACCGGCATCCCGGCCGCCATCAAGTCCGTGGACACCCTCGCCAAGGGCGCGGGCGCCGCGGCCGTCGAGATGGCCACCGACAAGGCCAAGGACGCCGCGAGCAACTGAGCTCGTCGGCTGGTCCGGGCGCGGGCCCCGCTTCGGCGGCGGCCCGCGGTTCGTTTTGGCGCGGCGCTCAGCCTTCGGGCGGCCGATACACCCGCCGGGCGGGCTGCTGGACGAGGCGATCGGCCTCCACGCAGTACCCGGTGAGGGCGCCGCCATAGACGCAGCCCGTGTCGAGCCCGAGCGTGTAGGGCCGGCGGTCCACGAGGCCGCGCGCCGCGTCGTGGCCGTAGAGCACCAGCCGCGGCCCGCGGTGCCCCTCCCACCAGAACGGGTCGGCGGAGCTGCGTCCGTCCCGGGGCCACCGCCGCAGCGTGATGGCGGCGCCACGTCGGGTGCCGGGGAGCCCGGCGAGCGGGTCCACCCCCGCGTGCACGACGTCCACGCCGGCCTCGGTGCGCCAGAGCGGCAGCGCCTCCAGCCACGCGAAGGCGGCGTCGGGCAGATGGGGCGCCCAGCGCAGCGGCTCCGCCAGCACGCGCGCGTCGTGGTTGCCGAGCACGCCCACCGCGCCGGCCGCCGCGAGGAGCCGCCAGACCCCGGCCGGGTCGGGCCCCCGGGTGAACAGATCCCCCACGACCACGAGCCGGGCCGGCCCGACACGCTGCAGGAGCGCGTCGAGCTCGTCGGCGCAGCCGTGGACATCGCCCACGACCAGCGTGCCGCCCGCGCTCATGCCGGCGCGAGGTCCTGCAGCTTGACCACGGCCATCGCGTCGTCGTGCAAGGCCCGCAGCGCCTCGACGACCGCCTGGGCAGCGCGCACCGTGGTGATGCAGGGCACGCCGAAGCGCAGCCCGGCGAGGCGCATCGAGGCCTCGTCGTGGACGCCCTTCTTGCCGAGCGGCGTGTTGAGGATGAGCTGGATGCGCCCGTTTCGCACGTGGTCCACCACGTCGGGACGGCCCTCCCGCACCTTGAAGACGGTCTCGACCGGCAGCCCCGCCTCGCGAATGACGGCCGCCGTCCCGCCCGTGGCGAGCAGCCGGTAGCCGAGCGCATGCACCGCGCGGGCGAGCCCCGGAACCGCGTGCTTGTCGGCGTCGCGGAAGGAGAGGAATACGCCCCCCGCCTTGGGGAGCTTCATGCCGGCGCCCTGCAGCGCCTTGGCGTAGGCCTCGCCGAAGCTGCGCCCCACGCCCATCACCTCACCGGTGCTGTGCATCTCCGGGCCGAGAACGACGTCCCGGACGTTAAAGCGCATCCACGGGAACACCGGCGCCTTGATGAAGGTGTAGCCCTCGCCGTAGGCCCGCGGCGCCGGGAGCACCTCGCGCAGCTTGCGCCCAAGGCACAGCAGCGTCGCGATGCGCGGCAGGGGAACGCCCGTGGCCTTCGCGACGTACGGCACCGTGCGGCTCGCCCGGGGGTTGACCTCCAGCACGTAGACGACGCCCGCCTGGATGGCGAACTGCACGTTCATCAGGCCCACGACGCGCAGGCGCTTGGCGATGCGCGTCACCGCGTCGACCATCTCGGCGCGCTGGTCGGCCGTCAAGATGACCGGCGGGATGCAGCAGGAGCTGTCCCCGCTGTGCACGCCCGCCTCCTCGATGTGCTCCATGATGCCGGCGATGTGGACGTCGTCGCCGTCGGAGAGGATGTCGACGTCGTACTCGACCGCACCGGCGAGGAAGCGGTCCATCAGCACCGGGTGCTGGGCCGACACCTCCAGCGCCTCGTCCAGCGCCGACGCGAAGTCGTCCTCGTCGAAGCAGATGGCCATCGCCCGCCCGCCCAGCACGTAGGAGGGCCGCACCAGCAGAGGGAACCCGATGCGCGCCGCGGCGGCGTAGGCCTCCTCGCGGGTGTGCACCATCGCGCCCTCGGGCTGGCGAATGCCCAGCTGCGCCATGAGCTTGTTGAAGCGCTCCCGGTCTTCGCAGACGTCGATGGCCTCGGCGGTCGTGCCGAGGATGGGGCCGATGCGGTGCGAGAGCTTGAGCGGCGTCTGGCCGCCAAACTGCAAGATGATGCCCTTCGGGCGCTCCCGCCGGAGCACGTTGCCGACATGCTCGGCGCTGATGGGCTCGAAGTAGAGCTTGTCGCTGGTGTCGTAGTCGGTGGAGACGGTCTCGGGGTTGTTGTTGACCATCACCGAGGCGTAGCCGGCGTCCCGCACGGCGTAGGACGCATGGACGCAGCAGTAGTCGAACTCGAGGCCCTGGCCGATGCGGTTGGGGCCGTTGCCGAGGATGACGACGCGCTCCCGCGGGTCTTCGCCGGCCTCGTCCTCGTCCTCGTAGGTGCTGTAGAGGTAGGGCGTGTGGCTCTCAAACTCGGCCGCGCAGGTGTCCACCCGCTTGAACACGGGCAGGATGCCGTCTTCGCGACGGCGGGCGGCGATGGCGTCCTCCGAGGTCGCCAGGATGCGGGCCAGGTGGTCGTCCGGGATGCCGGCGCGCTTGGCCGCGCGCAGCTCCGCCGCCGAGAGGGACGACAAGAAGCGCCCGTCGAGCAGCTGCTCGCGCGCGACGATCTCCCGCATCTCGTGGAGGAACCAAGGGTCGATGCGGGTGATGGCGTGGATGGCCGTCGGGTCCCAGCCCCGGCGGAGGGCCTCGAAGAGCGCGGGCAGCCGGGCCGGCGTGGGGATGGCGAGCTTCTCGCGGAGGCCCTGCTCGCTCTCGGCGCGGACGTCGGCGTACCCGCCTTCGAGGCTGGAGATGGCCTTGAGCAGCGCCTCCTGGAAGCTGCGGCCGAGGCCCATCACCTCGCCCACCGACTTCATGGCGGTGCCGAGCGTGCGGTCCGCCCCCGGGAACTTCTCGAAGTTCCACCGCGGGATCTTCACGACCACGTAGTCGAGCGTGGGCTCGAAGCAGGCCGGCGTCTTGCGGGTGATGTCGTTGGTGACCTCGTCGAGCGTGAGGCCGACCGCGAGCTGCGCGGCGATCTTGGCGATGGGGAAGCCCGTCGCCTTGCTCGCCAGCGCCGAGCTGCGAGAGACCCGCGGGTTCATCTCGACCACGTGGATTTCGCCGTTCGACGGGTCCACCGCGAACTGCACGTTGGACCCGCCCGTCTCCACGCCGACCGCCCGCATGATGGTGATCGCAGCGTCGCGCAGGGCCTGGTACTCGCGGTCCGTCAAGGTCATCGCAGGGGCGACGGTGATGCTGTCCCCCGTGTGTACGCCCATCGGGTCGAAGTTCTCGATGGAGCAGACGATGATGACGTTGTCCGCCAGGTCGCGCATCACCTCCAGCTCGAACTCCTTCCAGCCGAGCATGCTCTTCTCGACCAGCACCTGCCGGATGGGGCTCAAATCGAGGCCGAGCGACACGATCTGCCGGAACTCGTCGCGGTTGTACGCGACGCCGCCGCCCTGGCCCCCGAGCGTGAAGCTGGGCCGGATGATGGCCGGCAGGCCCACCGTCTCCAGCAGGGCCTCCGCCTCGTCCAGCGACTGCGCGGTGCCCGACGGCGGCACGTTGAGCCCGTGGGCGATCATGCACTGCTTGAAGAGCTGGCGGTCTTCGGCGACGGCGATGACATCCGGCCGCGCGCCGATGAGCTCGACCCCGAACTCCGCGAGCACGCCGGCCTTGTGCAAGTCCATCGCGAGGTTGAGGCCCGTCTGCCCGCCCACGGTGGGGAGGATGGCGTCCGGGCGCTCCCGGGCGATGACCTGCCGCGCCGCATCGACCGTCAGCGGCTCGATGTAGGTGGCGTCGGCCGTCTCGGCGTCCGTCATGATGGTGGCGGGGTTGCTGTTGAGCAGCACGACCCGGTAGCCCAGCTGCCGCAGCGCGCGGCAAGCCTGGGTGCCCGAGTAGTCGAACTCACAGGCCTGACCGATGACGATCGGCCCGGAGCCGATGACGAGGATGGTGCGGATGTCCTGGCGCTGCGGCACGGGCCCTCCCGAGGCCGGCGCCCCTAACCGGCCAGCCCCGGCGCTGCGTGACCCACCGGCAAACTATGCAGGAACCATCTTTAGAAGCGTAATCTCGGCCGGCGAACCGAGCCGGATGGGCGGCCCCCAGTAGCCGGTGCCGCGGGAGGTGTAGATCCACATCTTTTCGAGCCGGTGCAGGCCCGTCGCGAAGGGCTGGACCAACCCAATGAAGAAGGTCCACGGGACGTACTGGCCGCCGTGCGTGTGCCCGGAGAGCTGGAGGTCGAAGGCGCCGGTGGCGGCCGCGGCGAAGGCCGATCGCGGCTGGTGGGCCAGCAGCAGCCGCAAGGGGGCGGGCGGAGCGCCCCGGGCGGCGGCGACGGCGTCGGAGGCGTGGGCGGGCATCATCCGGGCGGCGCTGTGGTCCGTCACGCCGGCGACGACGACCGGCGCCCCGTCGTGGTCGAGCACGGCATGGGCGTTGACGAGCGGGCGCACCCCGAGCGTGGCGAGATGGACCAGCCAGGGCTCCACCCCCGAATAGTACTCGTGGTTCCCCGTGCAAAAGAAGGTTCCATGGCGGGACTTCAGCGCGCCCAGCGGCGCCATGTCCTCCCGCAGCCCCTCCACCGTGCCGTCCATCAAGTCCCCGGTGATGGCCACCATGTCGGCGGACAGCTCGTTCACGCGATCCACGATGCCCTGCAGATAGTCCCGCCGGATGGTCGGGCCGACGTGGACATCGGTGAGCTGCACGATGCGAAAGCCGGCGAGGGACGCGGGCAACCCGGCAATGGGGACCTCCACCTCCTTGACCCGCGCGATGCGCCGCGCCTCGGCGTAGCCCAACGTGACCACCGTCCCCACCGCGGCCAGCACCCCGCCTTCGGCGACCACGCCGAAGAACGCGCGCCGCGCCGGATCGACCGGGGCCGCGATGCGCCGGGCGACCCAGCGCCCCAGCTCGAGCACCAGCACCCCGGCGAAAAGCAGCGAGAAGGTTCCCATGCCCAGGTAGGCCCACCAGTGCAGCGCCTCCCGGGCGCCCGCCGGCGCGCCCGACCGCAGCAGCGCGAAGCTCACCGGCGCCGGGACGACCAGCAGCAGCACGAACACGCCCCACGCCCGCCGCAGCGCCTCCGGGCGGCCGGAGGGCCAGAACCGGCGCGCGACCAGCCATGCTCCCCCGCCGAGGAGGGTGGTCATCAGCGTGCCGAAGAGGATCATGCGCAGGGCCATGGGCGCCTCCGCCGCTGCCCTAGCCTGTGCCGCCCGCCCGTCCACCGTTGGACAGCCGGCCCGCGCCGTGGCACCTTGCCGGCGGAGGCGCCGTGTCCCACCGCTTGTGGCCGTTGTGCACCCTCATCGCGATCCTCTCGGGCTGCCAGGCCAACCTCGCGGGGACTTGGTTTGGGCCCTGCGTGTTCTCGGACGCCACCTACGGCTACACCTCGCAGGTGACCCTCGACATCACCAATGGGGCGGGCTCGCGCCTCGAAGGCGAAGTGCGGGTCGACATGTTCGACGACCGCGTGCTCGAAGGCGTGGTGGAGGGGATCCGCAGCGACTCCTACCTGGAGCTGGAGGGCACGCTCAAGCAGTCGGACGCGGTGGACCGCTTCCCCTTCCGCGTCGAGGCCGAGTACGCCGACGAGACGATGGAGGGCACCTGCGTGCTCGGCGTGCCGCGGGGCATCGGCGGGCTCACCGGGGCGCTGCTGCTCGAAGGCTGAGCGCCGGGCCGCCGGCACGGCAGGAAGGGGGCGTAGCGGGGGAAACCTTGGTTTCCCCTGCCCCAAGCGGACGGGCGCGGCGGGGCGTCAGGCCCCGGCGAGCGCGAGGAAGCGCTCGACCACGAGATGCGCGCTGTCGTGCGGGCCCGGGCTCGACTCGGGGTGGAACTGCACGGCGGCGATGCGGTGGCCGAGGTGCCGAAAGCCGGAGATCGTGCCGTCGTTGAGGTGGACGTGGGTGACCTCGGCGCCGGTGGCGCGAAGAGAGGCCTCCTCGACGGCAAAGCCATGGTTTTGGCTGGTGATCTCGACGCGGCCCGTCGTCTCGTCGCGCACCGGCTGATTGGCGCCGCGGTGGCCGAAGGGCAGCTTGTAGGTGGTGGCGCCGAGGGCGAGGCCGAGGAGCTGGTGGCCGAGGCAGATGCCGGCGAGCGGCAGGCGGCCGACGAGGGCGCGGAGCTGGGCGACGGCGTGCGGCAGCGCGGCGGGATCGCCGGGGCCATTGGAGACGAAGACGAGGTCGGCGTCGGCGGCCCAGGACGCGGCCGTGCCGGAGAGCGGGTGCACGGTCACGCGGCAGCCGGCCTGCGCGAGCAGGCGCAAGATGTTGGCCTTGACCCCGCCATCCACCACCGACACGCGGAGGCGCGGGTGCTCCGGGTCTGCGTAGACGTAGGGGACCTGGGTGCCGACCTCGGCGGCCAGCGCGCGGCCGACCATGCCGGGCCAAGCCTCCAGCTGCGCGAACAACTGCGCGGCGGGCGTGCCGTCCGTGCAAATCACGCCTTTCATGGCGCCCTTGTCACGGATGTGACGGACGAGCGCGCGGGTGTCGATGCCGTGCAGCCCCGGAACGCCGGCGCCGCGGAGGTAGTGGTCCAGGCCGGCGGTGGCGCGGTGGTTGCTGTGCACGCGCGGGAAGTCACGGGCCACGAAGCCCGAGACATGCACGCGATCCGACTCCGGGTCTTCGGGGTTGACCCCGGTGTTGCCGACGTGAGCGGCCGTCATCACCACGATCTGCTCGCGGTAGGACGGGTCGGTGAGGACCTCCTGGTAGCCCGACATGGCGGTGTTGAAGACCACCTCGCCCACGCGGGTGCCGCGCGCGCCGTAGGCCTCGCCTTCGAAGCTGCGCCCGTCCTCAAGCACCAGGATGCCGCCCATCCTCACCTCCACCCCGCCCGGGGGCCGCGCCCGCCTAACCGACCGCCGGCCGGCCGTCCCTGACCGGGCCTCGTGGGTTAGAGGGGCGGCCCGCGTTGTGCCGGAGCTGCCGTGTCTGCGAAGAAGTCCACCGAAGCCGCCGATCTCTCCAAGGTCCGCAACATCGGCATCGCCGCGCACATCGACGCCGGCAAGACCACGCTCACCGAGCGCATCCTGTTCTACACGGGCGCGAGCCACAAGGTGGGCGAGGTGCACGAGGGCACGGCCACGATGGACTTCATGGCCGAGGAGAAGGCCCACGGCATCACGATCGGCAGCGCGGTGACGCAGTGCCCGTGGGCGGGCCACCTCATCCAGGTCATCGACACGCCCGGTCACGTCGACTTCACGATCGAGGTCGAACGCTCGATGCGCGTGCTGGACGGCGCCGTGATCGTGATGGACGGCGTGCGCGGGGTGGAGCCGCAGACGGAGACGGTGTGGCGGCAGGCCAGCAAGTTTAATGTTCCGCGCGTGGTTTTCGTGAACAAGATGGACCGCCCGGGCGCCTCCTTCGACCGCGCGATGGAGTCGATGCGGCGGCGGCTGGGCGCCAATCCCGTGCCAGTGTGCGTCCCACTGGACGACAACACCGTCCTGGACCTCATCACCAGCCAGCAGGTGCGCTTCGAGGGCGAGCATGGCGAGCGCGTCGTTCGGGCGCCGGTGCCGGCCGCGGAGGCGGACACCTTCGCGCGGTGGCGCGAGACGATGCTGATGGCCGTGGCCGAGCTGGAGCCCGCGCTGGAAGAGGCGGTTCTGCTGGGCGAAGACGTCCCCGTCGCCGATGTCGTGGCGGCGCTGCGCAAGGCGACGCTGGCCGGGCGCGCGCAGCCCTGCTTCGGCGGCTCTGCGCTGCGCAACTGGGGCGTGCAAGCCCTGCTGGATGGCGTCCTGGCGCTGCTGCCGGCTCCGCTGGAGCGGCCGCCCGCCATCGCGCGGGTGCCCGTGAAGGGCGGGGGCTTCGAGGAGGCCTTCGTGGAGATGACGCCGGACGGCCCGCTGGCCGCGCTCGCCTTCAAGGTGCAGCTCTGGGAGGGGCGGCGGCACGTGTTCGCGCGCATCTACCGGGGCACCGTGGAGGCCGGGCAGGAGATCCGCCTCGGCGGGAAGGACCAGAAGGAGCGGGTGGCGCGCATCTTCCAGGTGGACGCGGACCAGAAAAAGCGCGTCGAGACCGCGACCGCCGGGGACATCGTGCTCTTCGCCGGGCTGCGCTGGGCGACGACGGGAGACACCATCTGCGCGGTGGACCAGGAGGTCCTGCTGGAGCGCATCGACACCAAGGAGCCGGTGCTCGGCCTGGCGGTGGAGCCGGAGTCGAGCCGCGACGAAGAGAAGATGGTCGAAGTGCTCCAGAAGGTCTGCGAGGAGGACCCGACGGTGCGCTTCGTGGACGACAAGGAGACCGGACAGCGCATCATCAAGGGCATGGGCGAGCTGCACCTCCAGATCATCTTCGAGCGCGTGGAGCGGGAGTTCGGGCTCAAGCTGCGGGCGGGCAAGCCGCGCGTGATGTCCCGGGAGAGCATCGCGGCGGCGGGCGAGGCGGACGTCCTCGTGGATCGCACCTTCCGCGCCGGCGAAGACAAAGAGTTCCACCTGAAGGCGCGCGCGGTGGCGCGGGTTCGGCCGACGGCGCGGGACGCCGGCATCCAAAAGACGGTCTCGCCCAAGTGGCTGCCCGAGGGCGTGCCGGTGCCGCCGGCCCTCGCCGAGGCGGCGCGGCTCGGCGTGGACGACGCGCTGCTGGGCGGGCCGGTCGAGGGGGCGCCGCTGCAGGATGTTGCGGTGGAGCTGGTTTCGGTGGAGATTTTCCCCGAGGGCAGCACCCCGCAGGCCATGCGCATCGCGACGAGCCAGGCCGTGCGCGAGGCCCTGCAATCCGGGGGAGGGCTGGTGCTCCGGCCCATCATGCGGGTGGAGGTCGTGGTGCCCGACGAGAACGTCGGCACGGTGCTGGGCGACTTGCAGAGCCGCGGGGCGGGCATCACCGGCCAGGAGAGCGAGCTGGGCGCGAGTACGGTGCACGCGGAGTGCGCCCTCGATGCGCTGCTCGGCTACACGACGGCCCTGCGCAGCCTGACCAAGGGCCGCGGGCAGTTCACGATGGAGTTCTCGCGCTTCGACGCCCTGTGAGCGCACCGGCCCGGCGCCTCAGGGGCACCGGACGGTCGCCTCCTCCAGGCAGCGGCGGGCGCAGGTGGCGCGGGTGGCCTCCGGGGCGTGGGCGGCGGCCAGCGCGGCGTCCACCTCGGCGCAGATGAGCGAGCGGCCGCGCTCCATCGCGCGCCAGCCCACATCCTCGACGTCGATGGGCCCGGCGCGCCAGCAGGCGTCAACCTTGAGGTCTGCGTAGCAGATGCGCGCGGTGTCCAGGGCGGGATCTGCCGTGCAGATGAAGCGGGCGGACTCCAGCGCGCGCGCGGGGCAGCCCTTCTGCTCGGCCGCGGCGGTGCCTTCGGCCAAAGTGCCGACCGTGAGCGCGGCGCGGCGGGCGGACTCCAACGCGACGAGGAAGTGGAGGCGCTTGCCGGCCGCTTTGCGGGCGCGGGTGGCGTTGGGGCCCGAGCCCGTGGTGGCGAGCGTGACGCCGAGCGAGCAGCCCTCCACCGGGCCGGAGAAGACCGCCTCGCAGCGCGTGGCGCCCCCGCCATCGGCCTGGGTGGGCCGGGCGTGCAGGAGAGCGACGAGCGCGAGGGCGAACCCGCTCATGCGAACACCCGGAGGCGGCCGCGAGGGCCCACCACCGCGGACGGGCCCCCGTCCCCGGCCAGCGCCGGCCGGCGGACCGGCGACGCGGAGACGCGCGGCGTGCAGTCAGGCATCGTCCCCCCCGGCTCGCACGGGCGCCGCCGCTCCCAGGGTGCGTAGCACGTTCCCGGCCGCCCGAGCGCCGGCCCCCGGGCCCGCGCCTCAGCGCCGCCACTCCACGCGAAATCCCACCCGCGCCGTGCGACCGCGGGCGTCCTGCACGACCGCCTCGTGCGCGCCCGGCCGCGGGGCCCACCACGCGCGCTCTCCGGGGGCCACGGTCCCCACCAGCTGGCCGTCGACGAACCACGTGTGCGGAGGCGCGCCGCCGTCCGCTTCCAGGGGGATCTCCTGGTCGGTGGCGGGCAGTCCTGGCAGCAGCAGCGCGACGGCGCCCGGGAGCGGGTGAACGACGCCGAGCGGGGTGACGGCCGCGCCGGCCGTGCAGGCGGGGTGCCACGGCGAGGCGGCGGGCAGGGCGCGATGGCGGTCCGTCAGGAAGCGGGCCACGGCGTCCGGCCACACGACGACGGGGCGACGCACGGTGGCCCGCCCATCCCTGCAGCCGGGGCCGACGCGCAGCCCGGTTTCGATGTCAATCTCGATGGTGTCGTGCAGGGAGCAGCGGCCCGACGGCACCGCGTCGATCCGCGCGAGGGCCCCGGTGGCCTGCGGACAATGCGGACCCGGCGTGCGGCCGCTCACCGGGCACACCTGCACGGGGGCGAGGTCGGACGGAGGGGAGCCCGGGTCCCGGACGCCGTCGTCCAGCCCCTCGAGGATGTCGAACAGCAACGGCCCCGCGACATCGGCGCCGACGAGGCGGGCGGACGGCGTCTGGTTGAGGTTGCCCGCCCACACGACGACCGTGTACCGCGCCCCGGAGCCCGCCGCCCAGGCGTCTCGGTTGCCGAAGCTCGTCCCCGTCTTCCAGTGGATCGCCCGCGGGACGGCCCCCGCGAGGCGGCGCGCTGGGAGGTCCGGACGGTCTTTCCAGCGGAGGATGCGACGAACGAGCCAGGCGGCTCCCGGGCCGAGCACCCGGGCCTCCTCCCGGCGGGCGGCGGCCGGGTCGAGGTGCAGCGCGGCGCCCGTGCCGTCCCGCGCGAGGGCGGTGTACAGGCCGGCCAGCTCCAACGGCGTCATCGCGAGCCCGCCCGCAGCGACAGACAGCCCGTAGTGACCGGGCTCCGTGCGGAGGGAGCGCACGCCGCCGCCGCGCAGCAGCCCGAGGAAGCGCTCGACGCCGAGCTCGCCGAGCAGCGCCACGAAGGGCAGGTTGAGCGAGCGCGCGAGGGCGTCGTCGAGCCGGACGACGCCGTCCCAGGTGCCGTCGTAGTTGACGGGGGCGTAGGCGCCAAAGCGCCGCGGGTGGTCTTCGACGAGGTGCTCGGGCAGCGCGACGCCGGCGTCGATGGCGGCGCCGAGCAGAAAGGGCTTGAGCGCCGAGCCGGGGGAGCGAGGGACGGCGAAGGCGGGGATCTGCGCGCCGTCCGCCCCGGACCAGAAGTCCAGGCCGCCCACGAGCGCCCGCAGCGCACCGCTGCCGTGCTCCACGACCACGACGGCGACCCCGCCGATGCCGCCGACCTCGATGGAGGGGCGCGCGCCGCCGACCACCCGCTCCGCCAGCGCCTGCACCCCGCGGTCGAGGGTGGTGGACGATGGGACCACCGAATGGCTCTGCGCCAGCCACGCGGAGACATGCGGCACCCGGCGGGGCAGCGGGCGGGGCCCGTCCGGCACCGGGGCGGCGTCGATGCGCGCGAGAAGGGCCGCCTCCGACTCGCCCGGCGCGGGGCGCAGGCCCCCGGCGCGCACCAACCGGCGCGCGACCGCGCCACGGACGGCACGCAAGGCCGGCGCGCGACCGGGCCGGGGGGCGCGGGCGGACGGGTCTTGAGGGATGGCGACCAGCAAGGCGATCTCGTCGGGGCTGAGGTGGGCGGCGTCGTGCCCGAAGAACGCCCAGGCCGCCGTCTCCACGCCCTCGAGGTTGCCGCCGAAGGGCGCCAGGCGGAGGTAGGCGTCGAGGATGTCCTGCTTGCTGAGGCGGGCCTCGAGGTGCAGCGCGCGCAACGCCTCGACCGCCTTCGCGCCGAGGGTGCGCGGCCGCGGCTCGGCGAGGCGCACGGCCTGCAAGGTGAGCGTGCTCGCCCCCGACACGACCCGCCCCGCCCGAAGGTTCTGGCCAACCGCGCGCAGCACCGCCAAGGGGTCCACGCCGGGGTGGAGGTAGAACCGTTGGTCCTCGTAGGCGAGCAGCGCCGCGAGGTAGGCGGGATCCACCCCGCCCGGCGGCGGCGGCAGGCGCCACCGGCCGTCCGGACTGAGCGCCGCGTGGGCCACCCCTCCGTCCGACCACCGCAGCACCACGGAGTCCGCCAAGCCCAGCCGGGGCGGCAGTGGCACCCCGCGCGCCAGCGCGCCGAGCATCAACAGGGCCGCGAGGGCGAGGCCGAGCCCCACCCGCGCCGGCCGCCTCAGAAGTTGCCGGTCGGCCACGGGCCGCGAACCCCGACCGCGCGGGCTTCGGTGCGGACGCCCACCGAGGGGTCGTACATCGCCTCGGCCCGCGCCGGCGGCGCGGTGAAGGTGCCCGCCGTGACCGCGCGCGCGGACACGATCACGGAGGCGGACTGCCCACTGTCCAGGGCGCCAAAGACCTCGATGCGGTCGTCGCGGAGGTTCATGTGGTCCGCCAGCCAGAGGGCGTCCGGATCCACCCACTCCGGCCGGGCGTCCCCGTCGAGGCGGGGGCTCTCCAGCTCCCACCCGGCGGGCAGGCGGTCCACGAGCGCGAGGTTGGCCTGCTCCGCGCCAGTGTCGTTGGTGAGCGTCAGGCGGATGAACAGCGGCTTGCCCAGGGGGACCTCGGAGACGTCCAGCGTCGCCCCGTCGGCCGCGAGGTACGCGCGCTCCAGGCGGAGCCCGGCGCCAGCGGGGCCGTCATCCGCCGCCCGAACGCCGTGCGTGCTCAGCACAAGCCAAGCTGGCACGGCGCTTTTGGGTGCGGTGAGCGTGAGCTCCGTGCGGGCCGTCGCGGCAGAGAGCGACCAACTGCGCTCCCCTTCGGGAGACGCCGGGGACAGCAGGCGCCCCCCGAGCCGCAGCTCGGCGGCCGGCGCCTGGGCGGACAGCTTCTGCACGCGCTTGCCGAGGGCCGTGAGCGCCCAGGCCAGCTCCTGCGTGGTGTACCCCGCGCTGGGCGCGCGGCGGAGGGCGTCTGCCAGCGCGTCGGCGGCGGCGGCGCCGGAGTCCGCGCCGAAGAGATCGGTGTAGAGCGCGAGCGCGAGGCCCCGGCCCCGCAGCGCCGAGTACCAGGACCAGCGCGTCTCGCGGCTGTCGCCCGGCAAGTCAGCGGTGGGCACCGCGCGCAGGGCCGCCTCGTGGCGCCGGTCGCCGCTCAGCCAGAGCGCCGCCTGGAGGAGCCGGCGCGACTCGTCCGCCGCGCCGCCCGCTTGGGCGTTCACGCCGCTGAGCGCCGAGGTGATGCGCGCCACCTGCCCTTTGCCAGCGCGGGCGAGGACGTAGTGCGCGTAGGGCGCGGTGCGGCCGTCGTCGCCGCCCTCGCCCACGCTGCGCTCCAGCCAGCCGAGGGCCTCGGCGATGTCCGCCTCGGGAACCGTGAAGCCGGCCTCTTTGGCGTCGAGCAGCATGTGCAGGGCGTAGGCGGTGCCCCAGGCGTTCGGGGTGTCGTCCCCCGGCCAATAGCCGAAGCCGCCCGAGGGCGTCTGCATGGAGAAGATGCGATCGATGCCGGCCTGCACCATCGCGTCGACGGACTGGGCCTCGGGCGCCGACGGGTCCACCGCCTGAAGCAGCCGGCCGGCGTACAGCAGCGGCCGGGTGCCGGAGGTGGTCTGCTCCACGCAGCCGTAGGGGTAGTGGATGAGGTAGTTGAGATGCCCGAATGCGTCGGCGTAGGGGTTGACCGTGACCCACGCCACCGTGCGGTCCGAACCCCGCACCCAGCCGTCCGCCGCGAGGAGGGCGTCGACGTCCACCGGCGCGCCGTCGAGCGCCACCCGCCGCGACCGGCTCTCCTCGGGCAGCGGAGAGGCCACGGGCAGCTCCAGGCTCTCGCGGGAGCGCAACGCGCCGGCCTCGGCGACCACCTCGATGCGGGCGGCGCCCGGCGCGCGCCGGGCGACGACCTCGAACACCACCGTCTCGGAGGCGCCGTCGTCGAGGGTGATCTCGCGGCGGGTCTCGCCCGCGGTGTCGAGCACGGGCGGCGCCACGCCGTCGGGGACCGCGCTGAGATCCTCAGCCCCGATGCGCACCGTGATGGCCTGCCGGCGGCCGCTCAGGTTGCTGACGAAGACGGGGAGCGTCGCGCGGTCGCCCTCGACGAGGAAGCGGGGCAGCGTGGCCTGCACCTGCAGCGGCTCCTTCACGACCACCGATGCCTCTGCGCTTCCCACCTGGCGCGGGCTCACCGCCACGGCCATGACGCGCAGCTTGCCGCGGTACGACGGGACGTGGAGCTTGACCGTCCCGGTCCCGTCGGCGGCGAGATCCACCACCCCGCTCCACAAGGAGACGGGCTTGACGGACTGGACGCGGCCGAGCGCGCCTCCCGCTTCGTCACCGCCGGTGCGGGAGCCCGGGGCCGGCGGGCGGGAGAGCATGGACCACCCAAGGGTCTCGTAGGTCTCGACCAGCAGGGCCCGGCGGGCGTAGAGCGAAGCCAGCGGGTCCGGCGTCGCGAAGCGCGTGAGGGAGAGCACGCCCTCGTCGACCACGGCGACCGTGGCCTGCACGGGGCCCGTCGCACCGGTGGCGCGCAGCCGAAGCTCCAGCGGAGAGTCCGGCCGAAGCTCGGCGGGCGCGTCGACCGCGAGCGCGAGCCGGTGGGCCTTCGGATCGACCGCGATGGACGCCACGCCGTGCGCGCGCTCGGGCAGCCAGGCCTCGGGGGACTCCAAATGCGGGTCCTTCACGAGGAAGGCCGACACGTAGACGTTGGGCTCGAAGTCATCGACTTCGAAGGCGAACGAGATGGGGCCCGCCTCGGGCACGGCCTCCCAACGGCTCTCGAGAACGCCCTTGGACTCGACCGTCCACAGGACCTGCCCCGGCCACGGCGCCGTCGTGCGCGCCACGACCTCCGCGCCGACCTCGACCCGCTCGGGCACCTCCAAGGCCAGCGGCGTCGCGCGCCCGGGGCGGGGCGTGCGGTCCTCGCCGGCCCCCCACCACCAGCGGCGGTCCCCGCCTTCGAGGAAGAGCTCGGAGCGCGCGCCGTCCGGCGCCTGCACGACCACGAGCCACCCGGCGGCCTGCGCGCCGGCGCGAAGATCCACCGCGAAGCCGTCCCCCGACGCGCGCACCGGAAGGGTGCCTTCGCGGAAGCGCCGCAACAGACGCCGGCCTTGCTCGCCGTCATCCCACCACCAGCCGACCTCGTTCTCCAGACGGAACAGCTCGGCCGTGAGCCCCTCGCCCGCCGGCTGCGGCTTGCCATCCCAGCCAACGACCTTGCCCTCGACCGTGGTGGACTGCCCGGCGTCCAGCCGCGTCCGACCCGCGCGGAGGCCGATGTAGCGAGAGGCGGGATGGACGGCGGTGCGAACCCGGGTGCGGGTGGCCCGCCCCGACTCGCCCTCAAAAACCGCCACGTCGGCGACCATCTGGGCGCTGCCCAGCCATGCGCCGCGCTGGTCCGCCGCCGGACAGGCGAGCGTGGCGCGCCCCTCGGGCCCGACCACGCCGGACACCGTGCCGAGGGAGAGCGACGACGCGCTGCCATCGCCGAGATCAGCGGCCCCGAACTGCCATCCCTTTGAGCCGGGCGGCTGGAACGGCGTGGCCTCCAAGCGACACGCCAGCTCCACGGCGCTGCCCGCCGCGCTGCCCCCGAAAAGCCAGCGCGCCTCCACCTCCACCGGCGCAGGCGCCGCCGCGGCCACACCGCCCGGAACGCCGGTGGCCGTGACGGCCATGCGCTCCGGCACAAACTCCTCGACGTTGAAGGTGGCCTCGGCGAGGCGCTGGCCGCCCAACTCGACCCCGACCCGCCAGCGTCCCGTCGGCGCGAAGTCGGCGAAGGGCAGCTCCGCGCTGATCAGCCCAGTGGCGGTGGTGGAGAGGACCTTCCGGCGCACCTCGCGGCCCCGGGCGTCGTGGAGGACGACGACGAGGGGCGTCGGGCTCGTGGGCGCGGCGCCCGTGACGTCGCGAAGGATGGCGGAGAAGTGGGCGGTCTCGCCCGGGCGGTACACGCCCCGGTCCAGCCACGCGGCGGCCGACCACGGCACGGCCTGCCCGTCATCGGTGAGGCCCGGCTTGCCGCTGACGTCGCCCTCGGGGTGCAGCCGCACATCGGCGAACGACAGGTAGGTGAGGTCGTCTCCGCGGGTGGCGACGATGGCGACCGGCGGGATGTTGTCGGGGATGTCCGTGACGTAGGGCATCAGGCAGGCACCGCCGCCGTCCGTGCGGCACCGGGCGAGGGCCGACCCGGACGGCCGGATGAGCTTGAGGTCCACACCCGCGAGGGGCCGCGCCGTGTGCGCGTCCAGCGCCCACACCTGCACACTGGGCGGCCCGTCGCCGACGCGCGGCAGGGCCTTGGCGACAAGGTGCATGTCCGTGAGAAGGAAGCGCGCGGTGTCTGCCGCCGTGCCGCCGACCGCCTGCAAGCGCACCTCGTACACACCCCGCTTCACGTCGGGCAACAAGGCGGCGGCGTCGAGCCAGGTGGTGGACGGCGTGTCCGCGACGCCGGTGAGGTTGACCTCGGTGCGCACGATGATGTCGGAGGTCCGGGCGTCGAGCGGCTCCCCGCCGGTCAGCCAGAAGGCGAGGTTCTCCTCCGGGACATGGCGGATGACGACCTCCGCGCGGTCCACGTTGACGTGCTCCACCGGCAGGTGCTTCCACGCCGCCCGCGGGAGGTAGCGCCCCTTGGATGCAAGGGCCAACCTCTGCTTTCGCGGCCCCACCTCAAAGCGACGCTCGTCGGCGGCGGGCAGCACCGCGCCATCGACCGTGCGCAGGCCGGCGTCGAAGCGCACCGCGAGCGGGCCCCGCGGGAAGTCCCCAAAGATGCGGAACCCGACAGGGCCCTCCGAGATCGTGAAGTCCACCGCCGGATCCAGGTGGATGCGCGCGAGGGCCTCGGCCTCCGTGAGCAAGCAGCGCGAGCTCACCCAATGGCTCTCGTAGATCTCGTCGTCACACCACCAGCGCTCGCCGCCGGCCGCCGCGTCGTGGCAGGCAACCTCGATGTAGCGCCCACTCGCGCCGTCGCGCAGCATGACCGCCCGCAGCTCCACGGCAGCGCCGCCGGCGAGGCGCACCTC
>JBEIVK010000829.1:0-1937 GCA_040373935.1 Alphaproteobacteria bacterium | reverse complement strand
GGCCCAGCCACGGGCGCCGGGGGTGGCGGCGCGACGACCCGCGCCTCCCGCGGCACGGAGAGCAGCGCCACCCGCGCCAAGGCGGCGGCGTCGGCGTCGGTGCCGGCGCTGGGCACGGGCCGGCCCCCACCCACCGGGACCACGGCGCCCCCCGCCAATCCAGCGCCTTCCACCTGCACCATCGCGACGCCCGGCGCGCCACCGGCCGCGAAGCGCACGAGCGCGAGGCCGCCCGCGTCTGTGCGGGCGGTGGGCGCGACCGAGCCCTCCCCCACCGGCACGGAGAAGCGCAGCTCGACGTTGGGCACGGGATGGCCGAAGGCATCCAACACCAGCGCGGCGACGGCGAGGCCGTGGCCCGGGCCAATCTCGACGGCCTCCGCCCCGACGAGCAGGCGCGCCGGCAGGCCAGGGACCGCCGGGGCGGGGCCGTCAGGACGGGCCGCCAGCACAACATCGCCGCCGGCCGGACTGAGGCCGAGGCGGAACGCACCGTCTCCGCCATCCGTGGGCTTGCCGCTGAGCGTCCCGCCGACGACGAGCACCGCAGGCGGGGGCGCCATCACCGCGGCCCCCCGCGCGTCTTTTTGGGCCACCCGCACGGTGAACGCCGCGCCACCGTGCGCCGGGGCCTCCGGCAACAGCGCGAGGGAGGGCGGATCCGCGGCGTAGAGCGCGAGCTTCTCGGTGAGGACACGCCCCCCGGCCTCGACGCGCAGGGTGGCGGGGCCGCCTTGGGGGCCGGTCTTCCAGGGCACGCGGTACACGCCGGGCGCGCCGCCGTCTTGGGGAGCGCCGATGGTGCCGCGGTCGGCGGTGACGGTGGGGGCCGGGCCGGGGCTGCCATCCGCCGCGAGGCTGACCACGAGCAGGTCCACCGTGCGGGCGGGGCCGGCCGGCAGGGTGGCGGGCAGCGGCGCGAGGGCGAGGGCCGGGCCGGCGCCCAGCGGGAGCTGGACGGGGCGAGCGGACTTCTCTTCGCCGACGAGGAACTCGATGGTGGCACCGCGCGCGAGCAGCGGGTCGACCTCGGCCTCGAAGGTGAACTTGCCGTCCTTGCCGGCGCTGACGGGGCCCCACACCCGCTCACCCACCTTGAGGAAGCCGCGGGCGTTCGCCGGACCCGGCTCCACCACCTTGGCCTTGGCCACCACCGGCAGCGTGCCCACGACCCGGCGGTCGATCGGGTCGTTCGCCTCGGCGGCGGTGAACACGACCACCTGCGCGCCGTCCAGCTTGGCCGGCGGCACCCAGCGCGCGACATAGACCCCCGGCTCGACCGGCACGAAGGCGTCGAGGGTGCCCGCGCTGGCGCGCACGAGCGGGCGGCGCGCGGCGGCGCCCTGAGCGGCAGGGGGCAGCGCCACCCGCACCTGCACGGCGGCGTCGATGCCGGCCCGGAAGCGCGGGGGATCCAAGGTGAGCACCGGGGAGGGCTCGCCGGCGGCGAGCAGCGGGTGCTCGAAGGCCTGCTCGGCGGCCCCCGCCGTGGACTTCACCGAGAGCGTGAACCGCAAGGCCACGGCGCCGGCGCTCACCGGCACGCTCACCCGCGCGATGCCCGGCGCCTCGATGACCGCCGGGATGGGCTTGCCATCCGGGCCCTTGGCGACGAGCCGCGCCCCCGGCACCAGCGCCCCGCCGCCCACGTGCACGTCGACGCTGCCCGCCGCGGGGGTCGGCACCGGACCAGAGGCAAGCAGCGCGAGCGCATCGGCGGCGCGCGCCACCGGACCGACCGAAAGCAACAACCAGAACAGGGCGATCACGGAGGCTCCTCAGCCGGGGGGCGGCTCGTCCTTCTTGGGGCTGCGCTTGATGCGCGTGCGCCCCTCGTTGGCGGTCACGCCGAAGAAGTCGTCAAGTCCGAGCGCGCCGCCGCCACCCGCGGGGCGGGGCGGGCCCGGAGGCGCGGCGGGCGTGGCCCGCGCCGGAGC
>JBEIVK010000529.1:0-3371 GCA_040373935.1 Alphaproteobacteria bacterium | reverse complement strand
GGACGCGGCGCGGCGCGCGGCGCGGGAGGACTGGGAGGGGCGGGACGCCGCGCACCCGGACGGCGCGGCCTTTCGGGCGCGGCTGGCAGGTGCGCGGCTGGACGGCGTGGCGTGGCCGACGTTCGCGGCGGGCACCAAGCTCGCCACGCGAAAGGCCAGCCATCGCGCGCTCGAGGCGCTCGCGGCGGGGGTGGACGGCCTCATTGGCGGCAGCGCCGACCTCGCCGAGAGCAACGGCACGCACCTCGGCAAGCACGGGGACATCGGCCCCGGGCGCTTCTCGGGCAAGACCATCCATTTCGGCATCCGTGAACATGCGATGGGCGCCATCTGCAACGGGCTGTCGTTGCACGGTGGCTTTCGGCCGTTCTGCGCGACCTTCCTCGTCTTTTCGGACTACATGCGGCCGGCGGTGCGCCTCGCGGCGCTCATGCACCAGCCGGTGGTGTACGTCTTCACCCACGACAGCGTCTTCCTGGGCGAAGACGGCCCGACGCACCAGCCCATCGAGCACCTGATGGCGCTGCGGGCCATCCCGAACCTCGTCGTGCTGCGCCCGGGAGACGCCGCGGAGACCGTGGAGGCCTGGAAGGTGGCGATGGAGCGGTCCGACGGCCCGACGGCGCTCTGCCTGAGTCGCCAGGACTTGGCGGTGCTGGACCGCGGGGTGCTGGGCGCGGCCGACGGGGTGCGCCGCGGGGGCTACGTGCTCGCCGATGCGCCGAGCGGCCTCGCGCTCGACGTCGTGCTCGTGGCGACGGGCTCCGAGCTGGGCCTGGCGCTGGGCGCGCGCGACGCCCTGGCGGCCGAGGGCCGCGGGGCCCGCGTCGTGTCGATGCCAAGCTTTGAGCTGTTCCGGCGCTTGCCGGCCGCGGATCGCGCGGCGGTGCTCCCGGCGGGGGTGCCGCGCGTCTCGGTCGAGGCTGGCACCACCTTCGGGTGGCAGGCTATCGTGGGTCTTGACGGCGCAAGCGTCGGCATCGATCGCTTCGGGGCCTCGGCCCCCGCGGCGGTGCTGGCAGAGCGGCTGGGGCTCACGGTCGGCGCGGTGGTCGCCGCGGCGCGCGGGGTCCTCGCCGCGGGCGCCTGAAAGAGGTCGCGCCCTGGCCCGTCGTCCGCCTTCCATCCCCACTGTGCAACGCCGGCCCGCCGGCGCGCGCAAGGGCGCGCGCAAGTCCGCGCGCAAGGCCGGGGGCGGCTGGGCGCGCGCGCTCGGGCTGTGGGCCGCGGTCGTGGTCGCAGGCCTGCTCGCAGGCGGCGGCTTCGTCGGCTGGGTGCTCTGGCGGCAGGCGCTCATCGACGTCGAGGAGCGGCTCGCCGGCCCCATCTGGGCGGAGGCGGGCGCCGTGTGGTCGGGGCCGGTGGAGCTCTGGGCCGGCCTCTCCACGACCCCGGAAGAGCTGGGCTTGCTCCTGCAGCGCGCCGGGTACAGCCGTGTGGCCCAGGTGGCGCGGGCCGGCGACTTCGCCCTCTCCGGCGCCGATCTCGTCGTGTCGGTGCCCGCCGCCCGCGGGCCGGGGTGGCGGGTCAACGCCGAGGAGGTCCACGTCGCGTTCGCCGGCGGGCGGGTCGAGTCGGTGAGCCCGCGCGGGCGCGTGCGACTGGGCCCCGTCGAGCTGGCGCGGGTGCGCGCCGACGGTGAAGATCGCCGCCCCGTGCGCCTCGCCACGGTGCCGCAAGCGGTCGTCCATGCGGTGTTGGCGATGGAGGACGCGCGCTTCTACAGCCACGAAGGCCTGGACCCGCTGGGCATCGCCCGTGCCTTCGTCCACAACGCGCTCTCCGATGGCCCCATGCAGGGCGGCAGCACGCTCACCCAGCAGCTCGCCAAGAACCTGTTCCTCGGCCAAGAGCGCACGCTGGACCGCAAGCGCCGCGAGGCCTTTTTCGCCTTGGCCCTCGAGTACGCGCGGACGAAAGACGAAATCCTCGAGCTCTATCTGAACGAGGTGTACCTCGGGCAAGTGGGCGGCGTCGGCATCAGCGGGGTGGACCAGGCCGCCCGCGCCTTCTTCGGCAAGGACATCTCGCGCGTCGGACTCGGCGAGGCCGCTCTGCTGGCCGGCATCGTGAGCGCGCCCAACCGCTACGACCCGCTGGAGCACCCCGCCCGCGCGCGGGAGCGGCGGGATCTCGCGCTGGATCGCATGGTCTCTGCGGGCTGGTTGGGCCGCGCCGAGGCAGACCGCGAGAAGGCGCGCCCCTTGGAGCTGCACCCGACGCCGGTGCGCCGGCGGGCCGCCGACGCCGTGAACGCGGCGCTCGCGGAGGTCGAGGCGACGGTGGGCGCGGGCGCGGTCGCGGCCCAGGGGCTGGCGGTCTACACCGAGATCCACCCCATCCTGCAGGCGCGGGCCGAGGACGCGCTGCGCGCGGGGCTGGATGCATTGGAGGCGGCGAACCCGAAGCTGCGCGGGGTCGAGGGCGCGGTGGTGGTCTTGCGCGCGGATGGCTCCATCGCGGCGCTGGTGGGGGCCCGGGACGGCGCCGGGGTCGGCTTCGACCGCGCGCGGGGCGCGGAGCGGCAGGTGGGGAGCCTCGTCAAGCCCTTCCTGTACGCCGCTGCCTTCGACGCCGATCCGGGGGCATCGCCGCTGCAGCGCATCGAAGACGCCCCGGTGGAGCGGCGGGTGAACGGCAAGCGCTGGGCCCCGGAGAACGCCGACGGGCGCTACGAGGGAGACATCTCCTGGCGGCGGGCGCTGGCGGGGAGCCGCAACCCGCCGGCCGTGCTCGTCTCGGAGGCGGTGGGGCTCTCGGCGGTGCAGGCGCGCTTGGCGGCGCTTGGCTGGTCGGCCGCCACGCGCTTGCCGTCGGTGGCGCTCGGCGCCTTCCCGGCCGCGCCGCTGGACGTGGCGGGGGCCTACACCGCGCTGCTCTCGGACGGCGCGCGGCGGGCCCCGCGCGTGCTGCTCGGCGTCAAGGGGCGCGATGGCGCGGAGGTGTTGCGCGCGGAGCCGGCGAAGCCGGCGGCGATCTTCAGCCGGGAGAGCGCCTTCCTGACCCGTCGGCTGCTCGCCGCGGCGGTGGACGAGGGCACGGGGCGGGCGGTGCGGCGGGCCGGTGTGGCGGGGCCCGTGATCGGCAAGACCGGCACGACGGACGGCGGGCGGGACGCGTGGTTCGCCGCCTTGACCCCAGGCTACGTCGTCGTGGTGTGGGTCGGCTTCGACAAGGGCCGCACGCTGGGGCTCGGCGGCGGCGAGGCGGCGGCGCCCATCGCGGGCGCGCTCATCACGGCCGCGGCGCTTGATCGGGGGCGGTTCGAGGTCCCGCCCGGGATGCGGGAGATCGAGGTCTGCGTGGACAGCCACCGGCCGGCCGATGGGGCCTGCGCGGTGACCACCGAGTACCTGCGCGCCGGGGCGGCG
>JBEIVK010000361.1:0-4552 GCA_040373935.1 Alphaproteobacteria bacterium | reverse complement strand
GCGCAGCGACCGGGCGTAGAGCCGCGGTGCCCGGCCGGGCCGGCCGGGCAGGCGCCCAGCTCGGCCGCCGGTGCGGCTAGTCGAGGTAGCCGATGGCGCGCAGCCGCTCTTCGTTGACGTCCGCGGCGGGGCCTTTGGCCTCGGGGACCGGGGTGAGGAGGGCGGCGTTGCGGACCGGGTCCGCCGGGTCGTCGGGCAGCGGGGCCATCTCGCGCGGGTCGGCCCTGAGGTCGAAGCGGCGGGTGGTGGAGAGGGCCTCGGGGGGGCGGTCGACGATGGCGCGGGCGGTGGTGGAGCGGGCGGAGGACTGGGGGTCCCCGTAGAGGTTGCCGGTGGCGGTGAGGATGCGGCCGGCGGGGATGGGGCCGCGGAGGTCGAGGCCGGGGCCTTGGGCGGGGAGCCCGGTGGCGGCGCGCAGCGTGTTGGCGACGTCGAGGAGGCCGACCTGGCCGGGGCTGGCGGCAGGCGTGGCGGCGAGGCCGGGGGCGGCGAGGAGGAGGCCGACGTCGGTGACCTCGCCGTGGTGGCTGTGGCCGTGCTCGAAGCCACCGTGGTCCCAGAGCTCTTCGCCGTGGTCCGAGGTGAAGACGAAAAGGCCGTCGGTGAAGAAGCCGCGGGCGTCGAGGGCCTCGACGAGGCGGAGGGCCTCGGCGTCGGCGTAGTCCACTTCGTCGAGGTAGGCGCGGCGGACGGCGTTCTCGAGGCGCGTGGTGTCGCCGAGCGCGCCGTTGCGGATCTGCTTGGGGTGCTTGATGAGGCGCGCGGGGTGGGCGGGCGCGAGGTGGCGGTAGGGGAGGTGGGGGTCGAACAGGTGGACCCAGAGGAGCCAGCCGCCGTCGGGAGCTCCGTCGAGCCACGCGAGCGCGTGGTCCACCACGCGGCTGGCGTCGCCGGCGTGGGGACCGTCTGGCCGGCCGGAGAAGGGGAGGCGCTGGGGGACGTGTTCGTCGGCGTGGAACCAGGTGCGGAAGCCGCGGCCGATGCCGAGCTGGCGAGAGGCGAAGGGGTTGACGACGAAGGCGGCGGTGTCGTAGCCGGCGGTGGCCAACTCTTCGGGGAGGGTGGAGAGGGACGGGTCCAGCGGGGTGTAGCCGCCGTTGGGGGTGCGGGCGCCGGCGCCGTGGACGTGGGCGGGGGCGCCCGTCCAGAGGGTGGAGAGGCTGGGGACCGTCCAGGACGAGGCGGCGAGGGCCCGCGGGAAGGCGCGGCCGCGGGGGGCGAGGGCGGCCCAGGTGTCCATCTGCACGGCGGCGTCGGCGCGCAGGGTGTCGATGGTGAGGACGACGACGGGCGGGCCCTGGCCGGCGGGGCGGGCGGCGGGGAGGCGCGCCTGCAGCTCTTGGGCGAGGTGGGTGGCGGGCGCGGGGACCGTCTCGCCCCAGAGGGCGGCGAGGCGGGCGATGACGGCGGCGAGCAGGGCGGCGGGGAGGACGAGGGCGCCGGGCGCGCGGAGGGCGACAGCCGCGGCGAGCAGGGCCGCGCCGACGAGGGGGTACACGGCGACGCGGGCGGCCGGCAGCACGACGTCGGCGTGCACGACGGAGAGAAAGCCGAGCGCGACGGGGCCGAGCAGCACGGCGGGGCGCGACGGATTGCGGGCGGCCCAGGCGCCGTGCAGGGCGGCGCAGACCAGCACGGCGGCGGCCTCCAGCGCGAGGTCTTCGGCGGCGGGAGGCGCGAAGGTGCCGAGGGCGAGCCACACGAGGGCGGCGGCGGTGAGGAGCCAGCCGGCGACGGGGGCGAGGGCGGCGCGGAGCTTCACCGGGGGACCTCGGGCGGGGCGGGCGCGTATCCCGCGGCGGGGGGGCGGAGCCACGCCGGGGAGCGGGCGGCGGCCCAGGCGCCGAGCGCGCCGGCGGGCAGGAAGGCGAGGTAGCCCCACAGGATCGCGGGGGTGAAGGCGCCGACCCGCATGGTGAGCCAGATGCCGCCGTGGACCACCAGCCCGGCGAGCAGGGCGGGGCGGCGGGTGCGGGGGTGGAGCACGAGCAGCGGAAAGGCGAGCTCCCAGGCGAGCGTGGCCCAGGTGGCGCCGGCGGCGAGGGCGCGCACCGCCGGCAGGGCGAGCAGCGGGTCCAGCCGGTGTGGGAAGCGCTGGAAGTCGCCGTTGCCGAGGGCGAGCAGGAGGGCGCTGCCGTCCCGCCAGGTGCGGCCGAGCATCTTCTCGGCGCCGGTGGCCCCGTAGATGATCATCCATTGAAGCTGGACCATCCGGTGCGCGAGCGCCGGCACGGTGGGGGCGCCGCGGCCGGCGCGGGCGTCGAGGGAGAGGGCGGCCCCGGCGGGCACGAGGCAGAGCGCGAGGGTGGCGAGGCGGAGCACGCGGTCCCCGCCGTGCTGCATCCACGGGTTGCGGTGGTGGATGGCGACCTGCACGGCCAGCGCGGCCCAGGCCACCCAGCGGGTGCGCCAGCCGAGCGTGAAGGCGACGAGCACGAGCAGGCCGGCGCCGTGGACGAGGTGCAGGGCCGGGCCGTCGGGCACGACGTCGTAGTGGGAGGCGCGGTGGGGCTCGGCCTGGGCGGCGGCGAGCGGGGCCCAGCCGGCGCGGCCGAGCATGGGGTGAAGCTCGGCCCACAGCTCGACGTGGTTGGCGATGAGCAGGAGCCCGAGCAGGATGCGCATCAGGCCGAGGGACCGCGCGTCGACCGGGGTGAACAGCAGCCGGTGCAGGCCGGCGGCGGGGCTCATGGCGGACAGGGGCGCCGGTGGACCTCGGCGCGGGTGAGCGGGGCGCTGGGCGAGGCGCCGGTGGGGCGGCTGACCCGGAGGAAGCGGACGCGCGCGAGGGGGGCGCCGGCGGCGGCGGCGCGGGCGCAGCGGGCGTCGATGATGGCGCGGCGCAGGGCCTTCTCGTTGGGCTTCATGACGGTGCGCTCGAACTTGCCGGCCCGCCGATAGCCGAACACGACCGGCGCGGCGGAGGGCGGGCCGTGCGGCCCGGGGTGGACCACCGGCGCGCCGCCGCCCCGCGGCGTGTCCTCCACCTCCATCCACTCCGTGATGGCGGGCGGGTTGGGCGCGAACATGTTCCAGTTCTGGTAGACGCCGAGCAGGCGCTCGTAGGGCGCCGTGAGGCGGCGGATGGCGGCGCCGGGGGCCGTGTCGGCGGCGAGGCTGCCCAGGACGGCGAGGCAGTGCCAGCCGAGGAAGAGGGCAAGCGCGCGCTGGCGGAGGGTCCACACGGCGCTGGTGTACCCTGCGGCGGCGGAGGGCGCCCCATGCCCCAGCGGGTCTGTGTGTACGAGGCGAAGGACGCCGTGGACGCCGTGTTGGCGCGGGACCGCCTGGAGGCGGCCGGGGTGCCGGTGGAGGCGCGGGGGCTGGCGCGCGGCGGGCTGGCGGGCGCGATCCCCATCGGCGACGCCCTGCCGAGCCTGTGGGTGCTGCCGCACAACGCGGCGCGGGCGGCGGCGGTCCTCGCCGCGCCGGTGGGGCCCGCGGCCGAGGCCTGGGCGTGCGGGTGTGGAGAGCGGGTGGAGGGGCAGTTCGGGGCGTGCTGGCGCTGTGGCCGGGCGGCCCCGGGGGCCGGATGACCCGGCGGAGGCGCCGGCCCCTCAGCGGGCGCTGGCCGCCGGGCGATGGCCGAGGGCCGCGAGGGTCGCCTCCGCGAGGCCAGCGATGCTGAGCGGGGCGCACCCCTCGGCGCGGTTGGCCACCGACACGAAGGAGGGCTGGCCGGCCCGGTGCGCCGCGGCGATGCGCCGGGCGAGGCAGCGGCGGTTCGCGGGGTCCGGCGCGCGCAGCGCGTCGAAGGGGCTGAAGGCGGCCACGGCCTCGGCGTAGCGGAGGGGCGGGCGCAGCAGCCAGCGGGCGACGAAGGGGCGGTCCGGCTCGCCCGCCAGGGCCCACTGCGCGTCCAGGTCGGGCATGGGCGCTTGCACGGAGAAGCAGTGCACGGCCCCGGTGTCCCGCAGGGCCGTGCGGTAGGCCGGGCGCAGCAGCGCCGGGTCCCGCAGCTCGACCGCGAGCAGCAGCCCAGGCGGCTGTGCGGCGAGGAAGCGGCGCAGCCGGGCGAGGAAGGCGTCCGGATCCTGGCCGCGCCGGGCGTCGGGCGCGAGCTGGAAGACCAGCGGCCCGGCGGCCGCGCCCGCGCCGTCGCGGAAGGGCACCGCGGCGTGCCCCGCCGACCAGCCGCCGTCGAGGAAGCGGTCGTTCGGGGACGGGTCCCGCGGGTCCGGTGACGGGTCGGTCAGCACCCGCGGCGCTTTGGCGAGCAGGCGGGTGCCCGGCCGCACGGCCCCCGCCAGCGCCGCCCAGGCCGAGGCCGGCAGCGGCGCGTGGAAGCTGCGGTCCACGCCCAGCAGCCCCACCGTGGGCCAGGCGCTCGCCACGCCGGCCCCCCGCGCGCCGAGCGTCGCCTCCGGGTGGGGCCGGTCGTACACGAGCCCGGCCCACCCCGGGTAGTTCCACGAAGATGGCCCGAGGTGGACATCCGCCGGCAGCGCTGCCGCCAGGGCCGCCAGTGCCGGGTGCGCCGGGGCCGCGCCGACCTGCCGCGGGTCCTCTCGCAAGGGCGCGCCCCCGAAGAGACGCCCCGGGGGGGGCGGTG
>JBEIVK010000503.1:0-3501 GCA_040373935.1 Alphaproteobacteria bacterium | reverse complement strand
GCAGCGACCCGGCGGAGAGACCCGGTGCCCGGCCCGCGGCCGGGCAGGCGCCCCGAAGCCAGCGCCTCAGCGGTAGATGGCGCCGACGAAGGGGCCGCCGAGGTAGGCGGCGGCGTCGATCTGCCCCTGGAACAGCACGCCCTTGTGCTGGCCCCGCAGGAGGAGGGCGGCGGCCTCGGCGAGCCCGGCGGCGGTGGTGGACTGGATGGCCCGCAGGGGGCGGCCGCCGATGGAGACGGGGCGGATGCTCAGGCTCTTCTGGAGGCGGCGGCGGCGGCCAGCGGCGTCGACGCCCTCGGCGGCGGCGTACACGACCACGACGTCGTCGTCGTCGACCGAGGGGATGGTGTCGAGGAAGCGGCGCTCGAGGGTGCGGATGCGGCCCTCGCCCTCGCCGATGGCGTCGAGCTGGGCCTGGACCCAGGCGTAGTGGCCGGGCCAGCGGAGGGTTTTGTAGTCGAGGTGGCGCACGCGGCCGGCGAGGGTGTCCGGGAGGTCTGCCGCGCCGCCGGAGGTCAAGGCCTCTTCGTAGGCGATGCCATCGAGCACGAGGCCGCGGACCTCGGTGAGCGAGGGGGCGGTGGTGGTGCGCCAGTCGCGGACGACGACGGCGTCCTTGACGTACTCGGTGGCGACGCCGATGGGGCTCCAGGTGAAGCCGTAGAAGTGCGGAGCCTCGGCCTCCTTGGTGAGGGCGCCGACGCGCAGCGCGAGGGTGTCCACGTGGTCCACGCCGTACTCGGCGCAGAAGCGCTGGAAGAGCGACATGCCGAGGACGTCGATGTAGCCGGGGGCGAGGCCGTTTTGCAGGGCGAAGCCAGTGGACGCGCCGGCGGCCATCGCGATGATCTGGTTGGTCTCGGCCACGTACTCGGTGAGGTTGGCGTAGTGGAGGCCATGCTCGAGGGCCCAGGCCGCAGCCCGCGGAGCGAGCCCGCCGGGCAGGCAGTCGAGCAGGATGTGGGCCTCGGCGAGGATGCGGCGCATCTCGGGCGTCTCGCCGACGGGCGGCATGACGAACCACTCGACCAGGCCGGCGTGGCGGCCGGTGGTGACGAAGTCCGCGGCGGAGCGCGCCTGGGCGGCGTCGATGTCGCCGAACGCGAGATCTACGGGGATGTCGCCCAGCTCTCGCAGGAGGAGCCCGACCGCGCGACCGATCCCGCCGCTGCCGAGCACCACGACCTTCTGACGCATCCGACACCTCCGCTTGGCGCGGCGCGCGCTTAGCCCGCGGCGGCGCGCGCGGCATCTGCGGTCACCGGACGGTCACGCGCAGGCGGCGGCGGCGCGCGGAGGATACGGCCGGGGAATGCAGACACAAACACGACGGTTGGCCGCCTTGGTGGCGGGGCCTGGGCTGGGCCTGATGGCGGGGCTGTGGGCGGCCCCGGCGCTCGGGGTGCCGGCGGCGGCCACGCTGGCGGTGACGGCCTGGTGCGCGGTCTGGTGGGTGCTGGAGCCGCTGCCGCTGGTCGTGACGTCGCTCCTGCCCTTCGTGCTGCTGCCCGCCTTCGGGGTGGCAGACCAGAAGGCCGTGGGCGGGGCGTGGGGGCACCCGCTGATTCTGCTGTTGATGGGCGGGTTCATGCTGTCCACGGCGCTGGAGGGCAGCGGCGCGCACCGGCGCCTCGCGCTGGGCCTCGTTCGCTTGGTCGGTGGGCGCGGGCCGCGCGGGCTGGTGCTCGGGTTCATGGTGGCGACGGCAGCGTGCTCGATGTGGATCAGCAACGCCGCGACGGCCCTGATGATGATGCCGGTCGCGGCGGCAGCCACACAAGCGGACGCGGCGCGCCGCGGGGGGCCGAGCGTCCTCGCCACGCCGCTGCTGCTCGGCGTGGCCTACGCGGCGAGCATCGGCGGCATCGGCACGCCCGTGGGCACCCCGCCCAACGTCATCTTCATGGGGGTGCTCAAGGAGATGACGGGCGAGGCCATGAGCTTCACGGCCTGGATGAAGCTGGGCGTGCCGGTGGTCGTGCTGTTCATCCCGCTGGCGTGGGCGTGGCTGGTCCGGGGGCTGGGGCCGGGCGCGCCCATCGCGATGGACGCGCTGCCGCCCTGGAGCGCGCGGGAGCGGCGGGTGGTGGGCGTTTTTGCCGTGGTGGCGGCGGCGTGGATCTTCCAGGACGAGCCGGGGGGCGGATGGCGGGCCTGGCTCGGGGCGGGCGAGGCCGGCGAGAGCACGGTCGCGCTCGCCGGCGTTCTCGCCTTGCTGGCCATCCCGGGTGGCGACGGCGCGCCGCTGCTGCGGTGGTCCGACGCGGCGCGCATCCCGTGGGACCTGCTGCTGCTGTTCGCGGGGGGCATCGCCATCGCGCGGGCCTTCGAGACGACGGGGCTGGCGACGGCGGTGGGCGGCGGGCTGGTGGACGGGCTGGGACTGGCGGCGTGGCCGTCGGCGCTGCGGGTGGCGGCCATCGCGCTGGTCGTCACCTTCCTCACCGAAGTGACGAGCAACACCGCGTTGACGACGCTCCTGATGCCGGTGCTGGCGGCCGCGGCCGTGGCGGCGGGCTTGCCGCCCACCGAGCTGATGATCCCCGCGGCGATGAGCGCGTCCTGCGCCTTCATGATGCCGGTGGCGACGGCGCCCAACGCCATCGTCTGCGCGACGGGCGAGGTCAAGACCGCCGTGATGGCCCGAGAGGGGCTCGTCATGAACTTCATCGGCGTCGCGGTGATCACGGGCGTCATCGTGTTGCTGGGGTAGCCCCGTCTCCTTGGAGTCTGCATGCGCACCCTGCTCTCCCCATCCGACCTCGCCGGCCTCGCCCGCGCGCTGCCCGCGTGGCGCGTGGGCGCCCAGAGCCTGGAGCGCGAGCTCGTCTTCGCCGACTTCTCCGCGGCCTGGGCCTTCTTGACCGAGCTGGCGCTGCTCGCGGAGCGGCACGACCACCACCCCACGGTCGAGACCACCTACAACCGCGCGCGCGTGCGCTGGACGACCCACGACGCCGGCGGAATCACGGCCTTGGACCACCGCTTGGCGGAGGCGACGGATCGGTTGGCGGCGGCGCGGGGTCTGCCCGCCCACCCCGGCGCACCCACGCATTGATGACCCGGCCATCCCCCAGCGCCCAGTGCACCACGCGGTAGTGCTGGGCGAAGTCGGCTGGGAACCCGGGCTCCGGCTCCAGCGCCCAGGGGCGGAGCACGATGCCCTTGTCTTCGGGGATGTAGACGTCTGGCGCGCGGGCGAAGACGTAGGCCGGGTCCGACCGCTCGTGGCCGGCGAGGCCCGCGCCGAAGTCGGCCACGGGCGCGCGGGCGATGTGGGCGTCCGTGAGGCCCCACATGTCGATGGTGCGCAACCCGGCGTAGTAGGGGAGCACGCCAGCGCTGTGCACGGCGAGGAGGGTGTCAGGCGGGAGATTTTGTGCGAGCGCCAGCCCCGCGGCGCGGCGGGCGTCGAGGTTGGCGTGGCGCTCGGCGGCCCATCCCCGGGCGTCGGCGTCGAGGCGCACGGCGAGCAGCGCAGCGACGGCGGCCACCGCGAGG
>JBEIVK010000168.1:0-7473 GCA_040373935.1 Alphaproteobacteria bacterium | reverse complement strand
GGCGGCGGCGGCGGCGGTGTCGGCCTGCCAGCGGTCGAAGGCGTCGACCGCCCAGCCTGCGCCGCGCACGAGCAGCACGACGCCGAGCGTGCCCACGAACGCAAGCGCAAGCGACCGGCCGCTCCCGCTGACCGGCACCCGCGTCAGGGTGTTCGTGGCGTCCTCGGGCAGCACCGGGATGCCCAAGAACTCCTTGTACCGCCGCACGTAGCGGTCTCGGACATGGCCGGGCGGCGGGAACGAGGGGTTGTCGGACTCCAGGGCGTCGATGACGTCCTTGGGAAGCCCGGCCTGCTCGGCCACGGCCTGTGGCGAGAGGCCGCGCCGCAGGCGCTCCTCGGCGAAGATGTTCACGTGCGGCACCGCTCGGCGAAGAGGCGCGCGGCGTCGGCGATGAGCGGGCTCGACTCGCGGTCTCCCGTGGCGGCGGTGCGCAGGTACGCGCAGGCGGCGGGGGTGTCGTCCAAGTCGAGCAGCAGGCGCCCAGCGTTGAAGTACGCGCCTGTCGCCTCCGCGCCGCACAGCCGGATGACGGTCTCGAAGTCTTCCACGGCGCGGGCGGCCTGGCCGTTGCGCTCGTAGGCGAGGCCACGGGCGAAGCGGGCAGGGCAGAGGTTGGGCGCGCGCGTGACGGCCTCGTTCAGCCGCTGGATGCCCTCGTCGGCCCGCCCGATCTCCACCAGCGCCTGCCCGAGATTGGAGAGCACCACGGCGGGGCGGCGGTGGTCCAGGTCCTTGAGCGCGACCTCGAAGTGGGGGACCGCCTCCTCGGCCCGGCCGGTCATCATCAGAAAATAGCCGTAGTTGTTGCGGATTTCGGCCTCGCGGGGGTTCGCGCGCACCCCCCGGCGGAAGGCCTTGTCGGCGAGGTCGTCCGCGCCCTGCGCGTGGTACGCGAGGCCGAGCTTGTTCCAGGCGTCCCAGTTGCTCGGGTCCAGGCGCGTCGCCTCCTCGAGCGTGGTGATGGCCTGCGGCGCGTTGCGCTCGATGAGCATGGCGCGGCCGAGCTCGGTGCGGGCTTGAGACCGCCCGGCCCGATCTTTGCTGACGCAGCCGACGAGGACGAGCAGAGACAGCCAGCGGAGCGTCATGCGAGCAC
The DNA here is from genome assembly GCA_040373935.1 of Alphaproteobacteria bacterium. GTDB lineage: Bacteria > Myxococcota_A > UBA796 > UBA796 > UBA2385 > JBEIVK01. The sequence continues at coordinate 6,374 of JBEIVK010000168.1, read as the reverse complement.
CCGCGCGAGGAGCGGAGCGAGGCGCGCCCGCGCGTCTTCGGGGATGCGCGTGCGGTCCGTCATGATGGCGTTGGTGAGGGCCTGGTGCGCCGGTGAGGCCGCGGTGTTGGCCGCGATGCGCGGGATGGCCTCGCGCACGATGCGCTGCGCCAGCGCGACGTTGGCGTGCAGCACCGCGATGACCTGCTCGACCGTCACGGCGTCATGGGCGTCGTGCCAGGCGTCGAAGTCCGTGGAGAACGCGAGCGTGGCGTAGGCGAGCTCGGCCTCCCGCGCGAGCTTTGCCTCGGGGAGATTGGTCATCCCGACGACATCGCAGCCCCAGGACCGGTGCAGCCGGGACTCCGCCTTGGTGGAGAAGGCCGGGCCCTCCATGCAGAGGTAGGTGCCGCCGTCATGGGCCGTGGCCCCGGCGGCCCGCGCGGCGTCGAGCAGGATGCCCCGCAGCACGGGGCAGACCGGGTCCCCGAAGGCGACGTGGGCGACGATGCCCTTCTCAAAGAAGGACTGCGGGCGGCCGCGCGTGCGGTCGATGAACTGGTCCACCACCACGACATGACCGGGGATGATGTCGGCGCGCAGGCTGCCGACCGCGCTCACCGAGACCACCCAGGACACCCCGAGCGACTTGAGCGCCCAGATGTTGGCGCGGTAGGGCACTTCGGAGGGGTTGTGCCGGTGGCCGCGCCCGTGCCGGGGCAGGAAGTACAGCTCCACCCCCGGGGCCTCGGGCAAGCGGGCGTGCACCAGGGCGTCGGAGGGCGGGCCGTAGGGCGTCTCCACCACGCGCTCGCCCAGGCGCTCCAGGCCGGGGAAGTCGTAGAGGCCGCTGCCACCGATGATCCCGATGCGAAGGGGCTCGCCCATGGTGCTCTCCCAGGTGCGGCAGTCTAACTGGCGGCGGGCGGCGCCGGGGTGCCGGCCGACGAAACAAGACGCCGGGCCATGATCTCCGCGGCCTTGCCGAGCTGCCCGCACGCGGCGCTGATGTCCCGCCCGCGGGTGTGGCGGATGGAGCATTGGATCCCGCGGGTCACCAGGTAGTGCTGGAAGGCCTTGACGTCGGCGTCGGAGGGGCGGCGGATCGTGCGGTCCGGGTTTTCGTTGTAGGGGATGAGGTTCACCTTGCTCGGCACGTCGCGCATGAGCGCCTCGACCCGCGCGGCGTCGTCCAGCGAGGCGTTGAAGCCGTCCATCATCACGTACTCGAAGGTGATGCGCTTGCCCGCCGGCAAGGGCAGCGTGCGGCACGCGTCCATCAGCTCGGCCATGGAGTACTTGGCCGTGATGGGCATCACCTGGCGGCGCTGCTCCTCGGTGGAGGCGTTGAGCGACACCGCGATGTTGACCGGCAGCGTCTCGGCGAGCTGCTTGAGCCGCGGCACCAGGCCCACGGTGCTCACCGTCACCTTGCGGTGGGAGAAGTTCAGCCCGTCCCCCTCCAACAGCAAGCGCAGGGCCGTCACCACGTTGTCGTAGTTGTGCAGAGGCTCGCCCATGCCCATCATCACGATGTTGGTGATGCGGCGCTCCGCGCCGAGGGCCGCCTGCACCTGGCGGGGCTGGTTGGCGATCTCGGCCGGCGTGAGGTTGCGCTTCAGGCCGAGATCTCCCGTGAGGCAGAACGAGCAGGCCATCGCGCAGCCGACCTGCGTGCTGATGCAGAGCGTGAGCCGCGGCGGGCCCTCGCGCTCCGTGTCGGGGATGAGCACGGACTCGATGTGGTGGCCATCGTGGAGCTTCCACAGGAACTTCGTCGTGCCGTCTTCGCTGGCGAAGACCCCGGCCGACTCCAGGCGCGACAGGACGCAGCCGGCGTCGAGGCGGCGCCGCGTCTCCTTGGGGGATGTTGGCCATCGCATGGAAGTCGTCCACGCCGCGGCCCCAGGCCCACTGGAAGACCTTGTGCGCGCGGTGCAGCGGCTCGCCTTCGCCCGTGAGCCAGGCGGCGAGGGTGTCGCGGTCCAGGTTGCGGAGGTCGAGGCGGCCGTCGGGCGCGAAGGCCCGACGCAGGGGGTGGTCGTCGCGCATGGTGGCTCCGCCGGGCGGCTAACCTGCGCCCGGAGCAGATGGCCGGCGCCTCAGCGCCAGGGCAGCCGGTCTTCGGCGGGGAAGATGCGGGCGGCGGTGAAGTGCGCCGGGTCCACCCGGCCGCCGCTGGACCCGAAGTACTCGACGTTCTCCGAGATGCCGTCGGTGCTCGACTGGGTCGACCAGTAGGTGAACCCCACGATGTCGCCGCCCCCGTCGTACTCCCAGCCGAGGAAAACCGCGTTGTGGCCGCTCCCGTTGTGCCGCCACCACTGGATGACGTCCCCCGGCTCCACCGCCGCCCAATCGGTGACGGCCGCGCCGAGCCCGTAGATCTCCGCGGCGTCGGCCGGGCCGGCGCCCAGCAGCTCGCGCACGAACCACTCGTCCCGGACGTCGTACAGGACGTCGAAGGGGATGTCGTTGATCTGCCCCGCCCCGGCGGTGTCCCCCGCCTCCTGCTGGGCCGCCCTCAGGAACACCTCGAACGTGAGCCCCACGCAGAACGAGCGGCGCGCGGCGTCCCCCGCCGCGAACAAGCGCCCCTCGTAGCGGAGATCGTGCGGGTTTCCGCCCCAGGAGCCGGACTCCGGCCAGTGGTAGCCGTAGCTCCCGTCCGTCGGGTATTCGGGGATGAGGCCGAGAACCCGCGCGTTGAAGCTGCTCGGCGGGGCCGTCCCGCCCGGGTCCACCGTGACCGTCAGGGCGTCCACCGCGACCTCGGCGTCGCCGTCCCAGGCCACCGCCTCGATGGCCCGCGGGAAGCCCACGCCCTCGAAGCGGTAGGTGAGCAGGCCGCCCGGCTCGGTGCGGCCGAGAGACCAGCCGTCGGCGAAGATCTCCACCGCGTCCACCCCCGCCGACGCCTCGACCGCGAAGGTGACCGGGTTGGGGACCGTCGCGCCGTCGGCCGGGGAGGTGATGGCGACCCAGGCGTCCTCGGGCCCCTCCTCCACCACGACCGTGACCGGATGCGACGACAGCACCGTGCCGTCGGCGCCCACGCCCTCCACGAGCAGGCGCCGCCGCCCGGCCGCCGCCTCCACCGAGAACACGGCCCCCGCGTCGGTGCCGGTGAGGGTGACGTCGCCCTCCAGGCCGCCATCGACGCGCAGGCGCACCGACGCGACCGCCACCCCGGCCTCCACCTCCACCGCGAAGCGCGGCGCGACCACATCGCCGTTGCCGGGCGCCACGATGCGCACCGTGCCATCGCGCACGAAGTCCTCGGCGGGGGCGTCGCGGCGCGCCTTGCCGCCGGGCAGGCCGGCCTCCACGCAGCCCACGGCGAGGGCGACCACGGGGAAGAGCGGGCGGATCATCGGGGCTCCGGGCGGGGGAGGGGCCGATCGGTGGGGTGCCCCGGGCGGCGCGCCCGTGCAAGGCCCCGTGACACCTTGGGACGAAACGCCCCGCACCCCCGCCCGCTCAGGGACAGCACGCCACCACCAGCGGCGTCCCCACGCTCTGCCAGGCGGCGCCGTGGACGTCCTCCCAGTCCACCGTCGGCGCCCAGGACGTGACGCGCGTGCCGCAATCGGCGTCGGTGCGGACGATCGTGTAGGTGATCTCGAAGGTGTCGTAGGTGGTGGGGAGGGAGAGGTCCGGGTTGTCGATGGCCCCCGCCATCTTGGCGGACCACCCGAAGGTGGTGCTGCCGTCGCTGTTTTCGCGCTGCCAGGAGGGCTCGGCGCTCCAGTTGTGGGCGGCGGTGCCGGCGGGGATTGTCTCCGTCACCTCCGTCCGGCCCTCGCCGCGGCCGAGGTTGATGACCTCGACCGTGAGGTCCGCGCTCTCGCCGGGGGACAGCTCCAGGTAGTTGGGCGTGCGCCCGACCACGAAGACCGGCCCCTCCTCGATGGTCTCCCAGATGTTCGTCTGCGTGTGCGGCGCGTTGGTGCTGAAGTCCACCCAGTCCTCGTGGTCTTCGACGCCGTTGGCGTTGGTGTCCGAGGGGTAGTGGATCCAGCGCTGCACGACGTCCGGCGAGACCGCGCCGTTGAAGCGGAAGTTGGACGTCGGCCGCGTGACCTGGGTGCGCTCGACGCACCACCACGCCGGCTCCGCGCCGGCGGTGTACTGGTGCGCCCAGCCTTCGCCCGGCGGGATCTCGAAGCGCGCCCCCGACTCCGGCGTCGCCTGCGCGTGGCCGGCCGTGGCGTCTTGGGACTCCTCGGTGAAGTAGATGTACCACTCGTCCATGCAGATCGGGTACGGGCCGACGTTGTCGACGTGCAGCGCGCTGTCGAACCAGATCTCGGCGAAGCCGCGGTCCACCGCCTCGGCGAGGAAGATGCAGGCCGTGGGCTGCGGGCAGGACGGGTCCACCCCGGGGGTGGCGGTGTCCCCGGTGTCCGCCGTGTCGCCGCCGGGCACGGGCGCGCCGGTGTCCGGGGAGGCCGAGTCCCGGGCGGGGCCGTCGGCCGGCGCCTTGGGCTCCGAGAGGAGGGCGCAGCCGGCGGCAAACAGGGGCAGCAACACGCGGGCCATGGGTCGCTCCGTCGCGCGTACCATAGCGCACGGGTTTGGCCCCCGCCGGGCGCCGCCGGGCGATAGTCCGGGCGCGGAGGTTCCCTGTGCGCGGACGCTTCGTCTTCAACGGCAACATGGGCTCGATCGAGGCGCTCGCACAGCGCGTCCGGCCCTTCCTCTTCGACCGCACCGCGTCTCCGCAGGTGCTCATCGTCACGGCCGCCTGGGGCCGCGGCGAGTACCACGAGGCGCCCGTCCGGGCCGCGCTCAACGCCGTCGGCGTGCCCTCTCGCTGGGAGGGCGGCTACGACCGCCAGATCACCAACCTCTGCGCCTGGCACCGCTGGCAGGAGTGGCTCGCCGCGCACCCCGGCGCCGCCGCCCTGGGCCGCGCGCTCGCCGAGGTGCAAGAGAACACCCGCGCGTTCTACGTCGAAAAGACGAGCTTCCACGCCCGGCGCATTCGCCGCGCCTGCGCCCACCTGCGCCGCCTCGACCCCCGCTTTGGCCTCGGCGATCTGCCGCTGTCCCCGCGGGACGCCATTCGCCCCGACGCCGCCGTGGACCCCCTCGGCCTCTACCGGCGCGGCCTCTCCCGCGAGCTCGTCCACGACCTCGCCGATCTCGTCCAAAACGACGTCCGCATGCTGGCGACGCTCGGGGAGGCCGACGAGGGGCTGGCGGTCGCCACCGGCCTGCGCTTCGACCCCGCCTGGCAGGCCGCCCGCGCCGAGCTGGCCGCCCGCGTGCTCGGCGCCGACGTCATCCTCGTGCCGGGCGGGGACCCGGCGAGCCTCCTGGGCGCCTTGCGCTTCTTCGACCTCGGCCCCGTGTTCGTGGAGGCGCTGCGCCGCGGCGCCACCTACATCGGCGTCTCCGCCGGCTGCCTCGTCGCCTGCGAGCGCATCATCATCTACGACGACAACGCCGGGGACCCGGCGGCCCGCGAGTTCCGCTTGTGGGACCGCGGCCTCGGCCTGCTCGGCGGGCTGCAGATCCTCCCGCACTGCACGGACCGCATCCACACCCACGACGCCGACAACCTCGCCTACCTCGCGCGCCGCTTCAGCGCGCACCTCTGCGCGGGGCTCAACGAGGAGAGCTTCCTGCTCGTCGACCTCGCCGACTCCACGGCCACGAGCATCGGCCGCCACGATGGCGTGGTCGGCTTCGGCGTGGACGGCCGCAAGCGCCTGTACGGTCCCGGCGAGCGCCTGCCCGTGTCCGAGATTGGACACGCCGGCCACGCCGGGTGATGTTCGGCCTCCCCTGTGGAGTCTCCGATGTTGCGCCTCACCCTGTCCGCCCTCCCCCTGCTGGCCCTCCTCGCGTGCGGGGACGGCGACGAGGGCGACGACGTCGCCGGCACCTGCGCCGACCCGGACGTCAACCCCTTCGCCGGCACCTGCATCTCCGACGCCTTCGCCGACTGCTTCGACCCTGCCGGCACCTGCGAGGGCACCTACGACATGACGGGCGCCACCACCCTCACCTGGGAAAACGGCGCCCAGGCCGTCAGCTCCGTCAGCGGCACCACCGCCACCACGCAGCTCCTCGCCAGCGACGGCACCGTCTGCGCCGAGGCCGTCTCCACCGTCAACGCCAACGGCTGCCAGAGCGAGACGGTCTACACCCTCTCCTCCGGGCAGTCCATCCGCTGGTGCATCAACGCCGACGAATGGTCCGTCACCTGCCCGGACGGCAGCACCTTCGAGATGCCCTCCGTCACCGACCCGTCCGCCATGTCCTGCGCCTACGGCGAAGAAGCCGAGCCCTGCACCATGACGCAAGCCTCCCGCTGAGTCCGGAGGGGGGCGCCCCGCCGGCCGTGCCGGCCGGCGGCGGGTGTCCTCCGGGGTCGCGGCGGGGCC
>JBEIVK010000629.1:0-2801 GCA_040373935.1 Alphaproteobacteria bacterium | reverse complement strand
TGCTGTGCGTGTGGTTGGCGGCCTGCGCGTCGGGGTCGGCGAAGGTGGGGCCGGGCGGGTTCGGGAGCACCGCTCCCGATGCCGGCGGCGAAGGCGATGGGGTGGCGGGCGATGGCGCGGGCGGGGGCGCAGACACGGCGGTCGGCGGCGCGGACGGGAGCGACGGCGGCGCAGACGGGAGCGACGGCGCAGACGGGAGCGACGGCGCAGACGGGAGCGACGGCACGGACGGGAGCGACGGCGCAGACGGGAGCGACGGGGGAGGCGACGGCGGCGGCGGCGGCGGGGACACGGGCGAGGTCTGCGAAGACGCGCCGGTCTACGCGGGCGGCGACTGCCCCGCGGCCTGCACGGGTGGCTGCACCGGCACCACCTGCGCGATCGACTGCACCGGCGCGGCCGCCTGCGCCGGCGTGCCGCTCGCGTGCCCCGAGGGCTGGGACTGCGCGGTGGACTGCGCGGGCGTGGGCGCGTGCGCCGGGCTCCCGCTCACCTGCCCGGCCGAGGCCCGCTGCGACATCTCCTGTGGCGGCGCCGGCTCCTGCGCCGGCATGCTCCTGACCTGCGGCGAAACGGCGGGGTGCAGCCTGGATTGTCCGGGGTTGGGCGCATGTCAGGGCACCCTGATGACCTGCGGGCCCCAGGCCTGCACCGCGAGCTGTCCGGGGCTCGGGTCCGGCATCGGCGGCCAGATCTGCGGCAGCTCCTGCGACTGCTCCGAGTCCTGCTGAGCCGCGGCCGCGGTGGTGTTAGGCGGGCGCATGCCGCGCTACACCGTCACCCCTTCGGACCTCGCCGCCCACCACTTCACCGTCCGCCTGGAGCTTCCCGCCCCGGGCCCCGATGGGCTCACGCTGTCGTTGCCGGTGTGGATCCCGGGGTCCTACCTCGTGCGGGAGTTCGCCCGGAACATCCTGTCCATCGCCGCGGCGGACGACGCGGGGCCGGTCTCGCTCCGCCGGGTGGACAAGGCGACCTGGTGGGCCCCGCCGGGGACGGGGACCTTGGTGGTCACGACGCTCGTCTACGCGTGGGACCTGAGCGTGCGCGCCGCCCATCTCGACGACACCCACGGCTACTTCAATGGGACGAGCCTGTTTTTGCGCGCGCAGGGCCATGAGGGCGCCCCGCACGAGGTCCGGCTGCTGCCGCCGCCCTCGCCGGCCGGCGCGGCGTGGCAGGTGGCGACGACGCTGCCGCGCGTGTCGGGGGGCCCGCTCGAGTTCGGCGCCTTCGCCGCGGCGGACTACGATGAGCTCATCGATCATCCGGTTGAGATGGGCACCTTCCGGCACTTCGCCTTCACGGCGGAGGGCGTGGCGCATGAGGTGGCGTTGACGGGGGTGCTGCGCAGCGGGCTCGACGAGGCGCGGCTCGCGGCGGACATGGCGGCGATCTGCGCGGCGCAGCTGCGGTTCTTTGGCGCGCCGGCGCCGATGCCCCGCTACCTGTTCCAGGTGATGGTGGTGGGCGAGGGCTACGGTGGCTTGGAGCACCGGGCGAGCACGAGCCTCCTGTGCTCCCGGCAGAGCCTGCCCTGCGTGGGGGACGATCCGGCGAGCGAGGACTACGCGAACCTCCTGGGCTTGGTCAGCCACGAGTACTTCCACACCTGGAACGTGAAGCGCATCAAGCCGGCGGCCTTCACGCCCTACGACCTCACCCGCGAGAACCACACGACGCTCCTGTGGTTCTTCGAGGGCGTCACCTCCTACTACGACGACCTCTTCGTCCTGCGCGCCGGCGTGTGGTCGGCCGCCCGGTACCTGCGGCGACTCGCGGAGGCCTTCACCGGGGTCTGGCGCACGCCCGGCCGCCTCCGCCAGACGGTGGCCGACGCCAGCTTCGACGCCTGGACGAAGTACTACCGCCAGGACGAAAACGCCCCCAACGCCCAGATCTCCTACTACACCAAGGGCAGCCTCATCGGCTTGGCGCTGGACCTCACCCTCCGCCGGGAGAGCGGCGGGTCGCTCAGCCTGGACGCCGTGATGGCGCATTTGTGGGCGGAGAACGGCCAGACGGGCGTGGGTGTGGCGGAGGACGGCATCGAGGTCGCGGTGGCCGCGCTGCTGGGCCGGCCGTTGACCGCCTTCTTCGACGCGGCCGTGCGCGGCACGGGCGACCTCGATTTCGCAAGTCTGCTGGCTGACTTCGGCGTGGAGTGGGTGCAGCGGCCCGCCGACGGCGTGGCCGACAAGGGCGGCAAGGCCCCGGGCGTATCGGTGGAGCGCTTGCGGGCGCGCGGCTGGCTGGGCGCGAAGGTCACCGCGGGCGGGGGAGGCGCGCGGCTGGCCTCGGTGCTCGAGGGAAGCCCGGCGCACGCGGCGGGCTTGTCGGCGGGCGACGTGGTGATCGCCGCGGATGGGCTGCGGGTCGAGGGCGCGGAGCTGATCGCGCGGCTCGGGGCGCTGCCGCCGGGGCAGGCGGTGGAGCTGGTCGCCTTCCGGCGCGACGAGCTGCGGCGCGCGACGGTGGTGCTGGGTGCGCCGCCCGAGGACACGATCGAGCTGCGGCTGGACGCGGAGCCGTCGCCGGCGGCACGCGCCCGCCGGGAGGCCTGGCTGGGGGCCTGAGCGGGCGCCTCAGGCCGGGCCGGCGACGAGCCAGAACGCACCGACGCCCAGCGCGAGCGTGCCGGAGCCGCGCAGCAGCGGGGCCTGCCACCCGGGGCGCCCGGCCAGCGCGCCGACGCCGACCGCGACGAGCGACATGGAGAGCACGCCCGAGAGGAGCCAGCCGGCGAGCCAGCCGGCCGCGGCAGCGGGGTGCAGCGCCAAGGCCGGGAGCGCGCCGAGCAG
>JBEIVK010000323.1:0-4953 GCA_040373935.1 Alphaproteobacteria bacterium | reverse complement strand
GACCCGGTCGCCGCCCTCCGCGCCGCCCTCGGGGCCGCCCGCGCCGCCGGCGCCGTCGCCGCCCGCGGGCCGCTCGCCGGCACCACCTGGGAGCCCTACCGCGCCAACCTCGGCCCCTTCGACGAGCCGCCCTTTCCGGGAGAGCCCACCTTTGACCCGGCTCCCTGGGAGGCCGTCGGCGCCACCGTCGAGGCCCGCTACACCACCACCCGCGTCGCCCACGCCGACGCCATCGCCAACGGCGCGCGGGCCGAGGCCGCCGTCGCCGCGGAGGGCCTGCGCATCGTCGGGCTCGACGCCGTGGGCGGCTACGCCGCCGCCCTGGAGGCCGTTCACCCACTCGTGCAGCACGCCTTCGCCGACGCCCTCGCCTTCACGCCGCTCCCGCGCGCGGCGTTCCTCGCCCGCCTCCTGCCCCTCGCGCCGCTCCTCGACCCCGCCCTCCCCCGCCTCGCCCTCGACGCCCACGGCACCCCGGTCGGCTTCTGCCTCGCCTTCCCGTGCCACGGGCCGCGCGAGCGCCTCGTCGTGAAGACCCTCGCCGTCGGCCCGGCCCACCGCCGCCTCGGTCTCGGCGCCGCCCTCGTCGGCGCCGTGCACCGCGCCGGGGCCGCCGCCGGCCTCCGCTACGGCCTGCACGCGCTGATGGCCCTGTCCAGCCACAGCCAGCGCATCACCGCGCATGGCGGCGCCGTGGTCCGCCGCTACGCCCTCTACCGCGTCGACTTCGGCGCGCCCGTGGCCGCGCCGTGAGCCTGCTGGACACCCTCCGCCCCGGCGCCGGCCCCGCCTTGCGCAGCCCCGCCGGAGACACCCTCTCCTTCGACGCGCTGCGCTCCCGCGCCGAGCGCCTCGCCCGCGGCGTCGCCCGCGCCGGCCTCCGCCCGGGGGACCGCGCGCTCGTACTGCTGCCCCTCGGCCCGGCCCTCTACATCACCCTGCTCGCGCTGTTCCACATCGGCGTCACCGTGGTCCTCGTGGACCCGCGCGGCCCCCTGCGCCACGCCCTCGCGCGCACCCGGCCGGTCGCCTTTTTCGGCAGCCCCCGCGCCCACCTCCTCCGCCTCGTCCAGCCCTTGCTCCGCGCCACTCACCTCCGCGTGAGCGACGGTTACAGCCTGCTTCCTGCGGCCCGCCTCAGCTCTCTCGACGGCCCGCCGCTCGGGCTCCCGCCCGCGCCCGATGACGGCCCCGTGCTGCTCACCTTCACCACCGGCAGCACCGGCACGCCCCGCGCCCTCGCCCGTAGCCCCGCCCAGCTCCTCGCCCAGCACGCCGCGCTGCGGCCGTGCATGGCCCTCGGCCCGGAAGACACGGATCTCCCCACCCTCCCCGTCTTCTCCCTGCACGCCCTCGCGTGCGGCGCCGGCCTCGTCCTGCCAGACGCCGATCTCCGCCGCCCCGGGGCCGTGGACGGCGCGCGCCTCGCCGCCCAGATCGCCCGCCAGCGCGTCACCACCGCCGCCGGCAGTCCTGCCCTGTTCACCCGCGTCGCCGCCGCCGCCACCCGGGCCAGCCAGCCCCTCACCGGCGTCCGCGCCCTGTGGCTCGGCGGCGCCCGCGTGTCGCCCCAGGCCATCGACACCATCGCCGCCGCCTTTCCCCACGCCCACCTCCACATCGTCTACGGCAGCTCCGAGGCCGAGCCCATCGCCCACCTCGACGCCCGCGCCCACCGCGACGCGCTGCACGCCACCGCCGCCGCCGGCCACGGCGCCCTCGTCGGCGCCCCTGTTCCCGGCGTCCAAACCGCGTTCGACCACGACGAAGTCCTCGTCGGCGGCGCCCACGTCCTGCCCGGCTATTGGGAAGACGACGACGCCACCGCCCGCCGCCGCGTCGCCCGCCCCGACGAGCCGCCCTTGTACCGCACCGGCGACGCCGGCTTCGCCCGCCCAGACGGCGCCCTCGTCCTCCAAGGCCGGGCCGGCGGCCAGCTCGCCGGTCTCTGGCCCCTCGCCGTCGAAGGCGCCGCCGAGTGCGTGCCCGGCGTCGCCCAGGCCGCCCTCGCCCTCAGCCCCGACGGCCCGCTGCTCGCCTACCGCGCCGCGCCCGGCGCCCCCGCCACCCTCGCCGCCACCCTCGCCGAGCGCACCGGCCTCCCCACGCGCCCCCTCGCCACCATCCCCACCGATCCCCGCCACAACGCCAAGATCGACCGCCCCGGCCTCCAGCGCGCCCTCGGCCTGCCTCCCCTCCCCACGCCGGGATAAGCCCCGTCCATGCCCCGCTCCCTGCCCGTCCTCGCCCTCCTCGCCGCCGCGTGCGGCCCGCGCACCACCGGCGACACCGGCGCCCCCGCCACCCACACCGGCGGCGACTACGACTTCTTCACCCTCGCGGCCGACGACGCCTGCCTCGGCGGCGCCCTCGAGGCCCTGTTCATGCCCGCCGGCCCCGACACGCCGCACGCCTTCACCTACCCCATCCCCATCCCCGCCACCGAAAACCTCCCCTCCACCTACACCATCGACTTGCGCGAGCCCTTCGTCGGCCTGCCCATCACCCTCACCCGCAGCGCCGACGGCACCCTCCGCATCCGCGGCGCCGTGATGGAGTCCGTCGCCCTCGGCCCCGCGTACGGCGACTGCGCCGTCACCATGTCCGTCGACGGCGACGTCGCGCCCGTCAACCCCCGCCGCCTCGCCGGCACCGCCACCCTCACCCTCACCAACCCCCGCGGCGCCCAGGGCCTCTGCCCCGTGTTCGACGCCTCCCCCTGCACCGTCGCCCTCACGCTCGACGCCCGCCTCCGCCCCTAGCGTTCGGCCACCGGGGCGCCCGCCCCGCCTGCGGCGGGTCGCCGGGCCCTTCCGCCGGGTCGCGGCGAAGCCGCTCCGTGCTGCGCGGCGAAGCGCCGCTTGCACCGGCCCTCCGGGCCGCCGGCTCCGGTCCCTGGCGCGGCGCCGCTGGCCCTCCCCTCCCGGCGACGATAAGCCGCGCCCCCTGGAGGTTCCCATGGCCCTGCAAGCCGGCATCGTCGGGCTGCCCAACGTCGGGAAGAGCACGCTCTTCAACGCCCTCACCGCCGCAGGCGCCGAGAGCGCCAACTACCCCTTCTGCACCATCGAGCCCAACAAGGGCATCGTCCCCGTGCCCGATGCCCGCCTGGACCAGCTCCAGTCCGTCGTCCACTCCAAGCAGCTCATCCCCGCAGCCGTCGAGATCGTCGACATCGCCGGCCTCGTGCGCGGCGCGTCCAAGGGCGAGGGCCTCGGCAACCAGTTCCTCGGCCACATCCGCAGCGTCGACGCCGTCCTCCACGTCGTCCGCTGCTTCGACGACGCCGACGTCGTCCACGTCGACGGCGGCCCCAACCCCGACCGCGACATCGACACCATCAACCTCGAGCTCATCTTCGCCGACCTCGACTCCATCGAGCGCCGCATCGAGCGCTACCGCAAGCTGGCCAAGGCCGGCGACAAAGAGCCCAAGCTCCACCTGGACGTCGCCGAGAAGGTCAAGGCCCTCCTCGAGGCCGGCCAGCCCGCCCGCGCCGGCACCTGGTCCGAGGACGAGCGCGCCTCCGTCGCCGACGCCCAGCTCATCACCGCCAAGCCCGTGCTCTACGTCTGCAACGTCGACGAGGCCGGCCTCGCCAGCGGCAACGCCTACACCGCCGCCGTCGCCGCCCGCGCCACCGCCGAGGCCGCCGGCACCGTCCGCATCTGCGCCAAGGTCGAGGCCGAGCTCTCCGAGCTCGACCCGGCCGACCGCGCGGCCTTCCTCGCCGACCTCGGCCTCACCGAGCCCGGCCTCGCCGCCCTCGCCCGCGAGACCTACGCCCTCCTCGGCCTCCAAACCTACTTCACCGCCGGCCCCAAAGAGATCCGCGCGTGGACCATCCAGAAAGGCTGGCGCGCCCCCAAGGCCGCCGGCGTCATTCACACCGACTTCGAGCGCGGGTTCATCCGGGCCGAGGTGTACACCATCCCGGATCTGCTCGCCTGCGGGAACGAGGCCACGCTCAAGGCCCAGGGCAAGCTGCGGGTGGAGGGCAAGGAGTATGTGGTGCAGGATGGGGATGTGATGCACTTCCGGTTCAACGTCTGAAGCGCCGTTGAACGCCGATTTTAGCGTGTGCGAACTTCTTCGAGACACGATCCGAGACACACACGCATAGCCTGGGGGTCGACCGAGACACGGAGACCCCATGGCGAGCATCCCCGGCATCCAGGGCATCAGCTACGCGCGCTACCGCGGCGGCTGGAAGCTGCGGTGGCGTGAGACACACGAGACACCGGACGGGCTGCAGGTCCGGGCGCGGTCGTTCACCGCCGAGAGCGAGGCCGAGGTGCCGGTGCTCGCGGTCGAGATCCGGCGGGCGCTGGATCGGCGGGGCTGGTGGGAGCCGGCGGCGACGAGCTCGCCGGTGCTGGCGCGGCCGATGGACGTCGACATCGAGTCGGTCGCCGGGGAGTGGGTGACCCGGAAGGTCGGCCGGCTGCGGCTCGCCGAGTCGACGAAGACGAACCTGAAGGGCTCGGTCCAGCGGTTCTTCGAGGGCGTACGCGCCGTCGTCGGGCTGCCGGACGGGCCGATCCCGGCGCGGCACATGAACCGCGACGTGGTCGAGCAGGTCACGGTCTGGCTCGCCGAGCGGTACGCCGAGGGGACCGTGTACCAGACGCTCCACCCGGTCCTGCGCGAGTTCTGGCCGTGGGCGACGGACCACGGCGTCGCCGGGCTCGAGGCCGCGCCGCGGGACACGAAGTCGCTGATGCCGAGCAACGCGGTGTACGCGCCGCCGAACGTGCTGCCGACGATCGCCGAGGTGGACGCGATGATCGCGCGGATCACGGTGCCGCGGGCGAAGGTCGCCGCGGTGCTGATGCGGGCGACGGGGCTGCGGATCGAGCAGGTCACCTGCATCCGCGGCGAGGACCTCGACGTCGAGGCGAACACGCTGGTGATCGCGAAAGGGAAGTCGCGGCGGGAGAAGGCGCTGATGCG
>JBEIVK010000763.1:0-2219 GCA_040373935.1 Alphaproteobacteria bacterium | reverse complement strand
CCGCTTCGTCGCCGCCACGGGCGCCCGCGCCGCCACCCTCCGCGGGGCCCTGCTGCCGGCCGGCGCCGGCCTCGCCGGCTTCTGCATCGCCCGCAACGTCGCGCTGCACGTCACCAACCCGCGCCAAGACCCCCGCTTCTACGGCGAGGTCGACAAGGCGACCGGCTTCATCACGCACGAGCTGCTCTGCGTGCCCGTCCCCGGCCCCACCGGCCCACGCGGGTGCATCGAGCTGCTCAACCCGCCGGCCCCCTTCACCAACACCCACCTGGAGCGTGCGCGCGACGTCGCGGCATTGCTCGGCGAACGCCTGTCTTCTTGGGACGGGGGGCAGAGCCCCCCGGAACGCCCCCCATCCGCACCGCCCGCCCGCCGCCCGGGCCGCGGGCCTCAGCCCGCCGGGACCAGCGCGAAGTCGTGGTCGGCCGCGAAGGTGCAGGGGAAGGTGAGCCCCTTGCCCGGCAGCGCACCGGTGCAGCCGGGGCCCTCGCAGACGACGGTGCCCGACGTGGTGGCGCGGGCCTTGGCCTCCGACACGAACACGCCGGCGAGCTGCCCGGTGGCAGACAGCTTGACCGCCTTGCCGAGGACGTCGGTCTCCTGGGTGAAGAGCGCGAAGGGCTCGCAGGTGAAGGTGTTGCCGGCCACGGTGCAGGAGAACGCGCGCTCCGCGCCGTCGATCCCCAGTCGCAAGCCGAAGCCGGCCGGCGAGGGCTCCAGCGTCGCCGCTCGGTCGCCGTGGCCCGCGTCCGGATCGAAGAAGCCGCAAGCGTCCGACTTTTCGACGAAGCTGGACACCTCCCAACGCCCCGCGGTGGGGACCGTCGGCGGGCCATCGGGGAGCGGCGTCGGCCCCGCGACCGCCGGCCCACCCGCCACCGGGGCCGCGGCCGCCGGCGGCGTGGCCTCTGGCACCGGCGCGGGCGTCGGGACCGGCGCGAGGGCCGGATCCCCGCACCCGAGCCCGAGAGACAGCGTGCAAAGCGTGACGAAGCGGCCCATCGCGGCAGGACCCCCGGGGCGAGCGGGCGGAGTCAGTGGATGACGACCTTCACGACGAGGGAGGTCTTCACTTCGGAGCGGAGGCGGTTTTGGAGCTTGGTGTACAAGTCCAGGTTCTCCGGGTTGGTGGTGTCGATGTCCACCTCTTTTTCGTCCTGCTCGCGCGCCGGATGCTTCTTCAGCCAGAACTCGACCTGCTGGTCGTCCGAGAAGGTGAAGCGCCACTTGTGGGCGTTGTCTGCCGTCCAGGTGGTGCCGTCCTTCAGGGTGACGGTGGACGTGGTCTTGAGGGTGCAGTCGTACATCCACGGCCGGTAGTTGCTGTCGTAGACGCAGCTCACATCGGCAGGGACCTTGCCCGGGACCACGGTGACGGCCTTGACGTCCGCCCAGGCGATCTTGCGGGTGCCAGACGGGGCGTCGCCCTGGATGAAGAGGTCTGCCGTCTCGGTGGACCAGCCTTCTTCGCCGTACCAGTCGGAGCTGCGCTCGATGCGCTTCACCTTGCCGGTGACGGCGGTGCCATCGGCGCGGGTGAGCGCGACGTGCAGGTCGGCGTTGATGACCTCGGGGGGCGGCGCCGGGGGCGCCTCCTCGACGGGCGGGGCGGCCTCGGCCGGCGCAGCGGCGGGGGCAGGGGCAGCGACGGCCGCAGGGGCCTCAGGGGCCTTTTTGGGGCCGCAACCAAGCATGAGGGACAGCAGCAGCGAGAACATGCGACTTCTCCGCGGGAGCGTCATGCCCCGTTCGGGGGCATCGCGCAAGATACGCCGGCCCGTGCACGCCCAGACCCGCCAGACAGCCATCCGGTTCCCGGGCCCGCGCGGGCGGTCAGGCCGGCGGAGGCGGCGGCGCGGCGCCTCCCCGCGGCGCGGGGCGCAACATCCACGCGACCACCGCGCCGCCCAACCCCATGAAGGTGAGCTGCTGCGCGCGCACCAGGCCGACCACCACGAGCGCGTCCGGCGGGGCCAGCGCGGCGACCCCGGCGAGCAGCCCGCCGAACATCGCGTCCCAGCCGACCTGCGAGCCCGGCAACGCGAACAGCAGGACCGCGCCGGCTGTGCTCGCGCCGTAGACGAACAGGAGCGCCGCCGGATCCGGACTGGCGCCCAAGCCCCGCACCGCGACGAAGATGCCCGCCGTGACCGCGAGGTGCCCGGCGGTGGACCACGCGGCCGCGGCGAGCCAGGCCCGCGGGCCGCGCCGCACCAGGG
>JBEIVK010000496.1:0-3515 GCA_040373935.1 Alphaproteobacteria bacterium | reverse complement strand
GGTTGGCGGCCTCGCCGCCCTCGCCCAGCCGGACGTCAAAGGGGGCTTGGTGCAGGCGGCCGTGGCCCAGATTGGCCTCGGGTTCATCGGCGTCGGCCTCGGCCTCCCCGGATGGGCTGCGCTCCACCTCTGCGCGCACGCGCTGGTGCGCGGCATGCAGTTCATCCTGTCGCCCGCGCACCTGTCCGAGCTCCCGGCGGGCCGCACGCCGGCCATCGGGGGCTGGCTCGCCTCGCAAGCCCGCCTCCAGCGCGCCGCCCGCGAGCGCTTCTACCTCGAAGCCGCCCACGAAAACCTGGTCGCCGCGCCCCTGCGCGCCCTCGCCGAGCGCCTCGCCGCCTTCGACACAGCCGTCGTCGAGCGCCTCTCCGGCCAGCCGGCCGACGAGGTCCCGGAGGTCGGGGGACCCGCCGCCGCCGCTGACCGCCCGCGGGGCTTCGCCGTCGCCTCCACGGCGCGGGTCGCGGCTGCGGTCGAGGTGATGGAAGAGCTGCTCGTCGGCCGCTTCATCGGTGATGGACTGCCGCGGGGCACCGGCCGCCTCGGCGCTGCGCTGGACGGCGTCGAACGCCGACTCGCCCAGCCATGGACCATCGCCGTCGCCGTCGCCATCGGCCTCGGCCTCGCCTTCGGGAGCGCCCCGTGAACCTCGTCCAGATCGCGCCGCTCGACGGCATCCCGGCGTTGACTTTGGCCTGGGCGCTGCCCGCGCTGACGGCTGGCGCCCTGGCCGCCGTCCGCGCGCCGCGGGTCGGGGTCGCCCTCGCGTGGGCAGCGAGCGGCGTGCAGTTGGCCCTCGCGCTGCGGATCCTCGTCGGCTTCTCCACCGGCGAGGGTCTGATGGAAGACCTGGGGCCGCAGGCCCTGCTCCGCTACCACCTCGCCGTGGACGGCCTGAACGTGCTCCTGCTGCCCCTGCTCGCCCTGCTGGGCGCGCTGGTCGTCGGCTACGGCAGCGCCGTGGGCAAGGCCGCCCAGCGCGGCTGGCTGAGCGCCACCTTCGCGCTGCAAGCCGCCCTCACGGGGATGCTGCTCGCCCAGGACCTGGTCCTCTTCGGCATCTTCTCTGCGGCTGAGCTGCTGCCGGTCGCCGTGCTCATCCGCCGCTTCGGGACCGGGCTGGACCGGGCGGCGGTCGCCAACGTGTTCCTGAGGTTCTTCGGCGCCTCGGTGGCGCTCTGGTTCGCCGGCGTCGCCGCGCTCGGCGTCGCCCACCTGCGCGTGGAGGGCCACTGGTCGACCGACCTTCCGGACCTCCTCTCCGACCAGCTCCCCGTGCCCCTTCAGCTCGTGGCCTTCGTGCTGCTCCTCACCAGCCTGGCCATCCGTCTGCCGATGTTCCCGCTGCACGGCTGGCTGCCGCCCGTGGTCGCCAGCGGCCCGCTCGTCGGCCTGAACGTCGTGCTGCTGGGCGTGAAGGTCGGGGCCTACGGCATCCTTCGCTTCGTCATCCCGCTGTTCCCGGCCGCCAGCGCGCGGCTCGACGGGCCCATCACGGTCCTGGGCGTCATCGGCCTGGTGTACGGCACCCTGCTCGCCCTCGCGCAGCGCGACCTGCGGCGCATGCTCGCCTTCGCCTGCGTCGCGCACATCGGGCTCATCACCCCCGGCCTGTTCAGCCTGAACGGGCACGGCATGGAAGGCGGGCTGCTGCAGATGGTCAACCTCGGCCTGTCGGCGGCCGGCCTGTACTTCGTGGTCGGCTTCCTGCACCAGCGCGCGGGCAGCTCGGACCTCGACAAGCTTCGCGGCTTCGCGGCCTCCGTGCCGCTGTTGGGCTTCTCCTTCCTCGTGGTCATTCTGAGCTCGGTCGGCATGCCGGGCACCGCGGGCTTCGACGCCCTCCACCACGTCCTCGAAGGCGCCATCGAGAGCCAGCGCTACGGCCTCGCGCTGGCGGTGGGCTTGGGCACGGTGGCGCTCGCCGGAAGCCTGTTGTGGGTGCACCAGCGCATCTTCGTGCGCGCGCCCGGCCACAGCCCCGTCCCCGTCGAAGACCTGCGCCTGCGCGAGCTGCTCATCACCGGCACCCTCGCCTCCATCCTGTTCGGCCTTGGCGTGTACGGAGAGCCCGCGCTGCACGCCATCGAGGGCTCCGTGCACGCCATCTCGGCGCGCTTTGAGCACCCCGCCACCGCCACCGCGATGCCCGCCGACGCCGGGAGCCACCCATGAGCCCGATCGAACTCGACGCCGCCGCGCACCTCGGCTTTCCCCTGCTGCGCGGGCTGATCGCGTTTCCGGCGGCCTGGGCCGTCCTGGTGCTGGTCCTGTTCGGCCGCGACCCGATGGCCCGCTGGTTCGCGGCGGTCGGCGCCGGCGTGACCCTCTTCCTCAGCGGCGTCGTGCTCGCCTTGTTCGAGCCGGGGCACCCCGGGCTGCAGCTGGCCGAGCGGGCGCCCTGGATGCCCTCCATCGGCGCCAGCTGGCATCTCGGCGTCGATGGCCTGTCCTTGCCCTTCCTGCCGGCCACGGCCCTGGCCGCGCTCCTCGTGCTCGTCGCCACTGGGGACCGCGCGACGCCGCGCCCCGCGGCGTTCTCCGCCACCGTGTTGCTCCTGGAGAGCGCGCTGCTCGGGGTGTACGTCTCGCAGGACCTCCTCCTCTTTTTCACCTTCTGGGAGCTCTCCCTCCTCCCGGTCTTCGTGCTCGGGCACCTCTGGGGCGCGGCGCGCCCGCGCGCGATGGCCCGCGTCACGGCCATGCTCCTGCTCGGCGGCGTGCCGCTGCTGCTCGCCTTCCTCGTCCGCGCCGGAGCAGGCGCCGCCGAGGCCGCAGCCCTCGGGTTGCCGGGCACGTGGTCCTTCGACCTCCCCGCCCTCGCCGCCGCGCCGGTCGCCCGCGAGGCCCAGCTCTTCGTCTTCGTCCTGCTGGTCGTCGGTCTGGGCGTAAAGGTGCCGCTCGTCCCGCTGCACGCCTGGCTCCCGCCGGTGCTCACCCAAGGCCCCGCCAGCCTCGCCGTCCTCGTCGTCGGGCTCAAGATCGGCGTCTACGGCATGCTCCGCCTCATCCCCACCCTGACCCCGGGCGCCTGGCAGGAAGGCGGCCCCGTGCTGATGGGGCTCGGCCTCGCGGGGGTGCTCTACGGCGCGCTGCTCGCCCTGCAGAGCCCGGATCTCCGCCGTCTGCTCGCCTTCTCCGCGATCGCCCACGCCGGCGCGGCCGTCGTGGGGCTCGGCACCGGGTCGCCGGCCGGCCTCGAGGGCGCCGTGGTGCTGCTGACGGACATGGCGCTGTCCTCGGTCGGGCTCATGCTGGCGCTGTCGTTCCTGCAAGACCGCCTGGGCTCGACGGCACGCGCGGCCCTGGGCGGGGTGGCCGCCGCGGCGCCGCGGCTCGCCGGCTTCACGGCGGTGTTCGCGTTTGCATCCCTGGCGCTGCCCGGCACGCTCGGCTTCGTCGGCGAATTGCTCGTCGTGGGCGCCGCCGCCACCGACGCGCCCTGGGCGGCGGTCGGACTCGTGGCCGGCGGGGGGATCGGCGCGGCGGCGCTGGTCCGCGCCCTCGCCGGCGCG
>JBEIVK010000771.1:0-2173 GCA_040373935.1 Alphaproteobacteria bacterium | reverse complement strand
GGCCCCGCCGCGACCCGCCGGACGGGCCGGGTGCCGGCCGACGGCCGGCAGGCGCCCGCCCGGGGCCGGGC
Organism: Alphaproteobacteria bacterium; assembly: GCA_040373935.1. Lineage (GTDB taxonomy): Bacteria > Myxococcota_A > UBA796 > UBA796 > UBA2385 > JBEIVK01. Next base: position 2,102 of record JBEIVK010000771.1, on the reverse strand, counting down.
CCGGACGGCGTTCAGGGGCAGGGCCAGGGGCCGAGCGAGAGCGTATTGTCGCCCTCGTCGCATTCGGCGTGGAGGGCGTCTGGGTCGACGTCCACGCGGAGGCTGCCGTCGCCCCAGTCGGCGCGGGAGAGCGTGAGCGGGCCGAGCAGGCCGCCGCCGCCGGCCGGCAGGGTGAACAGCGTGCCGCGGTGCACGACGCGCGCGGCGTCGTCCACGAGGGCGATGTCCACGCGGTCGGCGCCCTGGAGGCCGGCGTTGACGGCGCCGACGTAGAGCGTGACCGTGTCGGCGGCGCAGGTGTCCAGGCAGAGGGCGGGCTCGGCGGGGCCGAGGTCGGGCAGCCACTGGGCGGGGCCGGTCTCGGGGGCCGCGGCGCGGAAGGTGTTCCAGGTGAGCCAGTTGGGCGCCGCGACGGCGGGCACGGCGCCGTCGGCGGTGATGTTGGTGAGGTGGTAGGCGTGCTGGTTCCACAGCGGGCGGGCGGGCGTCCACGAGGCGGTGGCAGAGCCGAGCACGGTGATGCCGTTCCACTCGCCGGCGGTGGAGACCGAGCCGAGCACGACCTCGACCTGGCCGTCGGCGTCGACGTCGGCGACGATGGGGTACTCCCAGGCGGTGCCGTGCTGGTGGGCGGGCTCCTCGAAAAGCACGGCGCCGGTCGCGCCGTCGAAGACCCAGAAGCTGCGCTCGTCGGCGAAGACGACCTCGGCGGCGCCATCGCCGTCGAAGTCGAACACGCTCGACCCGGTGGCCGAGGAGGAGAAGTCGATGATGGCGGCCTGCCAGCGCAGGGTGCCGTCGGCCTCCAGCACGCTGTAGTGGGTGCGCCCGGCGACGCCGATCTCGGGGGCGCCGTCGCCGTCGAAGTCGGCGATGGTGGGCGGGCCGCCGCCGCCCGCGCCGGTGGCGACGCGCCAGCGCACGGCGCCGTCGAGGGACCACGCGTAGACCTCGCCGGCGCTGTGGACGGTGGTGACGATGTCGCCCACGCCGTCGAGGTCCAGGTCGCCCACGGCGGTGAAGCCGTCGGGCAGGCCGGATTGGGCCCGGACGGCGCCGGCGGCGTCGTACACGGTGTTGCCGGCGACGATCTCCACGGCGCCGTCGAGGTCGAGGTCCACCGGGATGGAGATGGAGCCCCACTGCGGGTTGGGGTTGGAGTCCGGCGCGCCGGTGCCGGCCGCCCCGACCGCGAGCAGCGCGCCGCCGGTGTCGATGACGAGGTGGCCGACCACGACCTCGGCCGCGCCGTCGCCGTCGAGGTCGGCGATGGACGGGTAGGAGTACCGGCTGGTGACGGCGCTGGGCTCGACCCACTTCGGCGTCCCGTCCGCCTCCAAGGCAGCGACCCGGCCGGTGGTGCCGTCCGCCGCCATCACGATGGTGACGATGTCGGGGCGCCCGTCGCCTTCGAGATCGGCGAGGGCGACGCCGCCGACGCGGCTGATGGGCCAGGACTGGCCGCCCCACTCGACCGCGGCGACGAACAGGTGCTCGGCCCGGCCGTCCCCGGAGAGCACGCGCAGGCCGGAGCCGGAGCCGCCGCCGCCCTCGAAGGCGGTGAAGGCGATGTCGGGGATGTCGTCGCGGTCGATGCGGCCGTCGCCGTTGTCGTCGGTGAGGTTGGCCACGACGGGGGTGACGTAGGGGTGCCGCACTTCGGGGGACGTGGAGAAGCCGAGGTCCACCTCGGCGCTCCACTCCACCACCGGATCGAGCGTGCCAACGGTGGGCGGGCGCAGGCAGGTGTCGTCGGGGGTGGCGCTGGGGAGGGCGGGCCGCGGGAAGTCCGCGCAGTCCGGCGGGGCCGCGGTGTCCGGCGGCGGGCCGGAGTCGGGCGGAGGCGGATCCTCGGGCGGGGCGGTGTCGGCGCCGGGGCCGGGGGACTTGTCCCGACGGAGGTCGTACTCGCTGCAGGAAGCGGCGGCGGCGAGGGCCGCGAGGGCGAAGAACCGGGGGCGCATCGGCAGGGGACCTCGCGCCCCAGGGTAGCGCCGCGGAGGCCGGTGGGCCAGGCCCCGAGGTCGGAAGAGGCGCGGAGGTTGGTGAAAGTGGACCAGGGTGGCCAAACGATGCGTGCGGCACTGCTTGCATGCAAGCGC
>JBEIVK010000896.1:0-1773 GCA_040373935.1 Alphaproteobacteria bacterium | reverse complement strand
GAGCGGGCTGCGCGGCCTGCTGCGGGGCGCTGCGCAGGACGCCGGCGCGGTGCTGGCCCAGCCGGCCCTGCTCGCGTGGCACGCCGCCCTGAGCGCGGCGCAGGTCGGCACGATGATCCTCGCCTTCGCGCTGTGCTTTCCCGCGGTGGGGCTGATCGTGGCCGCGCCCGTGGGCGCCGCGTCCCTGGTGCTGCTCGGCAGCGCGTTCGCGAGTGTGGTCCTGCCGCCCGGCTACGGCGCGGGCCCCGCCGCGGCCGCCGTGGCCGCGCTCGCGCCCTTCGGCGTGGGGCCCGCCGACGCGCTGGTGTGGGCCGCGGCGTACTGGGTGGTCTCTCAGGTCCCGGCGGTCGTGCTCGGCTTGCCGGCGTGGTGGTCGCTGCGCGCCCAAACGAAGGCCCCCCGCGGGGATACCGCGGGGGGCGACGGGCCTGCCCCGGGGGGCTGAGGCGGTCAGCGCGCCGAGAGCGGGGGCAGGACCTCGGCCGTCGTGCCGTCTTCGTACTGCGCGAGCAGCGCCGCGCCGCCGCCCGAGCGGTTCATGGCGTAGACGTTGACGCGGGAGCCACCGGGCAGGGCGGCCGCGGGCACGGAGAAGGTGAGGTCCGGCACGCCGTCCTCGGTGGCGTCGATGCCGAAGGTGTAGTTGGCGGAGGGGATGTCCGCGACCACGTCGGACTGGCCGAACACGTAGTTGTCCGCGAGGCGAACCGGGCTGCGGCCGGCGGTCACGTCCCAGATGTCGACGGCGCCGACGTTCGGCGCGCCGTGGATGAGGCGGACGCGCACGTTGGCGGCGTCGATCGGCGAGAGGTCCTCGGTGAAGGCGAGGATCTGGGGCGGGGTGGTGGTGTCGCCCAGCTCACCGATCGCGGCGACGGAGGTCCACTCGCCGGGGTTGACCTGGAAGTCGTCGACCGTGAGCACGGCCGCCGCGGCGCCGGTGCCCGCGAGCGAGACGCCGAAGTCGTACAGGCCGGACCACAGGTCCACGTAGCCCGTGGTCTGGGTGTACGCGAGACCGCTGATGGCCGCCGGGTCTGCGCCGTTCACGTGGATGTCCACGGCCGGGACGGCGAGGCCGAGGTGAAGCACGCGCACGCGGCCGGGGACCGCCGGATCGATGCGGGCGAAGTTGCCGTCGGGGAGCTGGGCGTTGAGGAAGACGTTGCCCTCAGCGTCGTTGACGGCGAACAGGTTGAGGTAGGCGTCGCCGGGCAGCTCGGGGGTGTCGAACACGACGTCCGGCGTGGCGTCGTCGTTGATGTCGAAGCCGAGGCGGTAGGCGCCGGCCGGCACGTCGATGACGGCGTCGCTGGCGAGGTAGTCGTAGTCGTCGAGGATCATCATCGGCTCGGCGCCCATCACCCACACGTCGACATCGGGCACGGCGGGGGCGGCGTGGATGACGCGAATGCGGACGTTGCCGGACTCGAGGCCGGTGGAGTCGTCGGCGAGGGCGAGGATCTGTGCGTCGGCGCCGGCGAGGCTGCCGACCGCGACGGCGGTGTAGTAGGCGCCGGCCTCGAGGGTGACGTCCGCGGTGAGCACGGCCGCGCCGAGCCCGGTGCCCTCGAGCGACACGTCGAAGTTGTAGGCGGCCGCCGGGAGCGCGATGTACGGCGTGCCCGAGGGGAAGGCGAGGCTGGGGATCGCGGGGGTCTCGCCGTCGTTCACGTAGACCTCGACCGCCGGCACGTCATTGGCGAGGTGCGCGACGCGGATGAAGGCGTCTGCGTCGGTGTCGGCGTCGGTGTCGGCGTCGGTGTCCGCGTC
>JBEIVK010000608.1:0-2888 GCA_040373935.1 Alphaproteobacteria bacterium | reverse complement strand
GGGCCGCGACGCGCAGGCCGGCGCCGATGCGGAGCCCGCCGTCGGGCAGCACCTCCACGGCGTCGAAGCCGGGGAGATCCCGCAGGTCCACGAGCGGCCCGGTGTCGAGGCCGAGGCGGCGCCGCGGGCCCAGCTCGGTGTTGCCGGCGCGCAGCACGGCGCCGGGCACCAGCGCGGCCTCGACCTCGGCGAAGGTCCGGGGGAACTGAATCATGCGAGCGCCTCCGCGAGATCACCGATGCGAAGCGGCAACGCCGTGGGCCGCCACCCGGTCGCGTGGGCGACGGCGTTGGCGAGGGCCGCCGCGACCGGGACCGTCGCCAGCTCGCCGATGCCGACGCCGCCCCCGCGCACCCCGGCGAAGCCGCCGGTGTCGAAGTGGGTGGTGATGGGCGGCAAATCCCCCGGGCCGGCGATGCGGTAGTCTTCGAGGCCGCGGGAGAGCAGGGCGCCGGTGCGCGGGCAGCGGCGGCGCTCCTCGTAGAGCGCGTAGGACAGGCCCTGCACGACCGCGCCCTCCACCTGCGCGGCCGCGAGGCGCGGGCTCCAGATGCGGCCGGCGGCGACCCCGGCCCACACCTCGCGGACGGTGGTGCGGCCGAGCCGGGTGTCCACCTCCACCGAGGCGATGAGGAGGCTGCCCGGCAGCTCGTTGAGGATCTTGATCTCCTCGACCTCCAAGGGCAGGAAGTAGCCCCCCGGGTCCCGCCCGCGGCGCCCGACGACGGTGACCCGCGGCAAGCGGCCCAGCAGCTCGGACCAGGGATAGACCCGCCCCCCAGCCGAGAGCCCGCCGGGGACGGGCTCGGCGTCGGAGAGGCCCAGCTCTTGCTCGGCGCGCCCGAGGATGGCGTCCACCCAGGCCCGCGCGGCGTCTTCGGCGGCGGGGCCCACGGAGGCAGCGGTGCGGCTGCCCGCCGACATCGGGCCGCGGGGCTGGCGGCTGTCGCCCAGGCGCACGGTGATGGTGTCGCGCGGCACGCCGAGCACGCGGGCGACCCCCTCGGCGAGGAGGGTGCGGGTGCCTGTGCCGATGTCCTGCGTGGCGATGCTCACGACGAAGCCATCGGCCGAGCCGTCGATCTGAACCTCTGTGCCCGGACTCACGAAGGGGATCCACACGCCGATGGCGAGGCCGACGCCGCGGCGGAAGCGCCCGCGGTCGGCGGCGGCGGGGCCCCGGGCGGCCCAGAGCGGCAGGCGCTCGGCGGCGGTGTAGAGGCGCTGGCGGTTGGGGTTTGGGTCCCAGCGGCGGCGGAGGGCGAGCGGGTCCTCCCCGCGCTGGGCGGCCCGCGCGTCCACCAGGCTCTCCAAGGCGAAGGCGGCGGGCGGGCCACCCGGGGCGCGGAAGGGCTTGCCCGGCGGGCCGTGGGTGAGGACGTCGTGGTCTTCGAGGCGCTTGAAGGGCGTCGGGTAGACGAGGCGCGCGAGCATGGCCGCACCGCTGCCCACGCCGGCCCCGGCGTCCCCCCACGCGCGCAGCACGATGGCCCCCGGGCCGCCGGTCTCGGCGTCGGCGGCGACGGCGGCCTCGAAGACCTGCCCGGGGCGATGCCCGCCGACCCCCATCTCGTCGGCCCGGGAGAGCACGACGCGCACCGGACGGCGCGCGGCGCGGGCCAGCTCGACCGCAACCACCACCTCCATCTGCAAGCCGACCTTGGAGCCGAACCCCCCGCCGACATGCTCGGCGCGGACGCGCACGTCCAGCGGCCGCAGGCCCCAGCGCTCGGCGATGTCGTCGGCCAGCACGGCGACGGATTGGGTGCTCGCGTAGACGGTGAGCCCGCCGTCGGGCTCCCAGCGCGCGACCGCGGCGTGCGGCTCCAGGGCGGTGTGCACCTGGACCGCCGTGGTGAAGGTGCCCTCGGCGACGCGCCCCTCGGCCCGCGCGGCGGCGATGCGGCCATCGGCGGCGCCCGGGCGGCAGAAGAAATGCGAGGCGACCGGCCCGCGCACGTTTCCGGACCACTCGGCCCGGAAGACGGGGCCCTCGGCCGCGCTGGGCGCCTCCTGGCGGCCCGCGCGGGTGGCGGGAAAGACCAGCGGCGACTCGGGCCGGCGGGCGGAGGCCGGGTCTGTCACGGCCGGGAGCACCGACCAGCGCGCGGCGATGGCGGCGACGCCGGCGTCGGCGGCGCGGGCGTCCTCGGCGGCGACGGCGGCGACCTCCTGGCCCGGGAAGCGCACGCGGCCCCCGGGCTCGAGCAGCGGAATGACGGCGACCACCCCGGGGACCGCGCGGGCGGGAGCGAGGTCCAGGGCGTCGAGCACGGCGTTGGCATGAGGCGCGCGCAGCACGCGCCCCTCGAGCTGCCCGTCCAGCACGATGTCGACCGTGTAGCGGGCGGCGCCGGTGACCTTGTCCCGCGCATCGACCCGCGGGGCGAGGCCCTCGCTGCCCGGGGCGTCGAAGCGCCCGGTGCAGGCCTCGGCGACGGCGGCGTGGATGCCCGGGTACGCGCCGCACCGGCAGAGGTGCCCTTCCAAGGCGTCTGCCACCTCCGCCGGGGCGGGGCGGCGGGTGCCCTCGGTGGCGCGCCAGCGGTCGTGGAAGGCCGCGGCCTCGGTGACGAAGCCTGGCGTGCAGAAGCCGCACTGCAGGGCGTCAAGGGCGATGAAGGCGCGCTGAACGGGGTGGAGCCCCCCGCCCGCGCCGCCGAGCCCATGCACGGTGGTGACCGCGCGGCCCTCGAGCGCGGTGGCCGGCAACAGGCAGCCCGCCACCGGCGCGCCATCGACGAGCAGGGCGCAGGCCCCGCAGGCGCCGTGCCCGCAGGCGACCTTCGGCCCACACAGGCCGAGCCGCCCGCGCACCGCCTCCACCGCCGACTCGTCCGGGTGGACGGCGAGGGAGCGCGGCGCGCCATCGACCGTCGTGCGCACGG
>JBEIVK010000308.1:0-5111 GCA_040373935.1 Alphaproteobacteria bacterium | reverse complement strand
GGCGCGGTGGCCCCGCACGCAGTGCCACCCCGGACCGGCCCCAGACGCCCCCCTCCCCGCGCCGCGCGGGGCGCCCCCGGAAGCGGCGACAGGGCGGCTCCGGCGGGCGGGCGCATTGGCCCACGGCGCAGGTACGCGGACTCCGGCGGGCCCCGCGTCCGGGCGGATGAACCCGGGGCGTTGCGGGGGCGGCGAGCCCCCGCCCCCAGACGATGTCCCACGCCGAAAAGGATTTAGGAACGGGCCTTCAGCCGGGGGGCCGGGCCCGGCGCAACGGGCCATTCGACGCCCAGGCCGCGGGTGGTGGCGGAGCGCAGCCAAGACGCTTGGCCTGCAGCATCGGCTGCGCGCGCGAGCAGGGCCCGGAGCAAGGAAGGCAGGACGGCAGCGTCTGCGTAGGCGGCGTGGGTCTCTCCCGGCATGGGAATGCCGTGCAAGTCGACGAGGCCGCCAAGGCGATGGCCACCGTTGCCCTTCCGCTCCGGGTGGGCGCGGCGGGCCAGGGAGAGGGTGCAGAGGCGGGGGCCGTCCCAGAGGCCGCCCGCGCGCACGAACCCCTGCCGGAGCACCTCGGCCTCAAAACGCGCGTTGTGGGCCACCACCGTGGCTCCCTCGAGAACGGCCCGCAGGACGGGCAACAGGGCGGGCCACGAGGGGGCGCCGCGGAGATCGGCGCGGGTGATGCGGTGAATGGACGTCCACTGAATCGGACGGGGACCGGGATCGATCAGGGTGACGAGGCGCTGGACCTCGCACCCCCCCTCCCAGCGCAACGCGGCGATCTCGATCGCGTGGGTATCCGGCCCCGCACCTGTGGTTTCGAAGTCGAGAAAAACGAGGGGGCCGAGGGGCAGCCCCGCGTCGCTGTCGGGGGGAGCGGGCGCAGCCGGGTGGACGGGTGCCGGAGCCACCGCAGCGCCGCCCCCGGGCAGCCCGCCCGACGCGGAGTGAGAGCAGCCCCCCCCACCGGGGCGCCAGCGGGAGCAGCCGACGAAGGCGCCAAACAGGCCCACCCGCTCGACCAGCAGGCCGTCACGGCACCGCGGGCACGCGGGCGCGCAATGCCCGCAGCGCGCGCACACCCACGCCGGGGCGTCTGCGGCCAGGACACGCCCGCCCGCCGTGCCTCGGCAAACGGGACAAGCGACTGCGGACATGGAGCCTCCGACCGATGGAGTGGGGCGCGCCAGCCACCACAAGGCGTGGACCCAACCGCGACGCGGCGCCGCACCGTATTCCGGCCAGGCCACGGGCTCCAGCCGCCGAGGGCGGCCCCCACGTTCAGCCGGGGAGATCCGTGTAGCCCACCGGCCCGGGGGTGTAGAAGGTCGCGGGATCGGGCGGGTGCAGGGCCTCGCCCGTCTGGAGCTTGCGGACGAGATCGGGGTTCGCGAGGAAGGGACGCCCGAAGGCCACGAGGTCGCCCCGGTTGGCCAGGAGGTCGGCCTCGGCGCGTGCGCGATCGTAGCCGCCCGACAGAATCAGCGCGCCCGAGAAGCACCGGCGGATGCTGTCCTTGAGCGCATCGCTGACCGGCGGCGCGCCCATGGAGGAGTGGTCGACGAGGTGGATGTAGGCGAGACCGAGCGGGTTCAGGCGGTCCACGAGATGCAAGTAGAGCGCATCGGTGTCGGCGTCCGGGACCATGCCGTTGAAGACGCCGTGGGGCGACAGGCGGATGCCCACCCGCGCGCCGCCAACCGCCGCCGCGACCGCCGCCGCGACCTCGACGGCAAAGCGGGCGCGCCCCTCAAGGCTGCCGCCCCACGCGTCGTCCCTGCGGTTGGACGCCAGGTTCAGGAACTGGTCGATGAGGTAGCCGTTGGCGCCGTGCAGCTCGACCCCGTCGAAGCCCGCTGCCATCGCGCGGCGGGCCGCACCGACGTAGCCCGCGATGGCCGCCGCGATGTCGACGGCCGACATCGGCTCGGGCACCGGCATCGGCTGCGCCCCCGCCCGGTCCGTCCACATCGTGCCCGGGGCCGCGACCGCCGACGGGCCAAGCAGGCGCGCGCCGGCCCCCAGATTCTCCGGGTGGGCGACGCGGCCGCAGTCCATGAGCTGCGCGAAGATGGCGCCGCCTGCCGCATGCACCGCGTCCGTGACCCCGCGCCAGCCGGCCTGCTGCGCGTCCGTGAAGAGGCCAGGGATGCGGGCGTAGCCGAGCCCTTCGGCCCGGGGCGCGACGCCCTCGGTCAGGATCAAGCCCGCCGCGGCCCGCGCGCCGTAGTACGCGGCCATGAGGCCGTTCGGCAGATTGTCGATGGCGCGGCTGCGGGTCATCGGGGCCATGACGACGCGGTTGCGAAGGGCCACGGGGCCGAGTTGGAAGGGGGAGAAGAGCGTGCTCATCGGAGACTCCGGCGGAGGTGCGTGTGCGCGGGGATGTAGCGCCGCGCCCGGCGGCGACTACGGGGCAAATCTGGGCAGCAGCTGTGCGGAGGTGCCGCAGGTCGGCAGGTCGGCGCGCGGGCCCGGAGGGGAAGATCGCGCCGGGAAGGCGCCCCGGTTAGCGGGCCGCCTCGCTGGTCCACGGAGTTTTCATGCGCATGCCCTGCAGCCTCGCTCTGGTGCCCCTCGCCCTCGCGTGCGAGGGCAACAAAGAGGACTCGGGGGACATCCCCACCGCCGACTGCGATTGGTTTGAGGGCGACAATTGCTGGAAGGACACGCTGGCACCTGCCGGCGCCCTGCTGCCGGCGGCCGACGCCGTCGGCACCTTCGATGGCGACGCCCGCACGTGCACGTACCCGGACGGCCTCACCGTCACGCTCGGCACCCCCTTCGTCTACCCCATCCCCGACAACCACCGGTGGGACATCCGCATCACGCGGGGCGGCGACCTCGTGGTCGAGGTGGTCGAGGGCGAAAACGGCGACATGGAGGTCACCACAACGGCGGGGACCTTCGCCTCGGTCGCGGCCGGCTTCGGCGCCGAATATGTCTGCCCCTCCGGCGAGCGCTGGGGGGTCGGCCTCGAGTCGCTGGAGTGCGACTGGATGACGCTCCCCGGCTGGAGCAACGTGTCGAGCCCGGGCTACCTGAGCTTCGCGCTTTCGGGCGGCCCCGAGGGGGACTTCCACCTCTTCGCGTGCTCCTCGGCCACCGAATAGGCGGCGCCCCGCCGATTCGGCGGGCCGGTCGCGCGCACACGCGCTGGCCGCGCCGGGGGTGCACGGATAAGCACCGGCCCGCCGGGCGCGCCGCCCCGTCCCGTCCCTCCCGGTGGTTCCGTCCGTGCAGTCGATCGCCCAACTCGTGCTTGCCGCGCTGGTTTTGGGGCTTGGCGGCGTGGTGGTTGCCACCGTGGCGCGGGCGCTGTTCGGCTCCAACCCGGCGCAGGCGCGGGCACGACGGGCGCTGGCAGACGCCGTCACCGTCCTCGGCGGGCGCGTGCAGGGCGGCACGGGTGTGCTCCCCGACGGCCGACAGGTGCAGCTCTGTTTCCGCCCGCGCCACGGTCGCCCGGCCGAGGCCTGCACCTGGGTGGGACTCGGGCCGGCCCCCCGCCTGGAGACGCTCCCGGTGGTTCGGGTGGATCGCGACGGCACCCTGCTTCCCGTGGACGTGACGCTGCCCTTCCCCGGTCAGGACGCCGCGCTGGCCGCGCTCGCAGCGGCGCAGCTTCCGCCGCCGGTCCGGCTCGCCTTCGCCGAGGGGCGCCTGGTGGGGCTGCTGCTCACCGGTTGGACGGCAGACCCGGACGTCCTGGCCCGGGCGGTCGCCACCGCGCGCGCGCTCTGAGCGCCCTGCCGCCGGCCGCGGCCCGCGGCAGCCAGAACGTGGAGGGGACCATGGATTTCGTGCTGGCAGACGGCGACCGGGCAAGCTTCGAGGACGCTTTTCGGGCGCCGTTTCTCTGGTCGCGGGCCGACGGGGACGAAGCGCTCCGGGGCTGGCGGGTGCTCGACGACGCCCGGGACGCGCTTCATCTCATGCACGGGACCGGCGCGGTCGCGCTCCTGCGGCGGAAGGGCGACACGGTGCTGTCCGTCTCCTTCGTCGAGGGCGCGGCGGCGGAGGTGCTCGTGCGGCGATGGGGCTTCCCCGCGCCAGACGACTTGCGGCGCCGGGTTCGGGCCGCCTTTCGCGCCGGCCGGGCCGTCGATGAGGCGATCCGCGAGGCGTTTCGCCATCCCGTCACCGAGCTGCCCGCGCGCGGGGGCCTTCGCTGGATTCGCACGCCCGAGGGGGCCATCGTCGAGGTCAGCGCCCCCGAGGGGCGGGTCGCGCACGCGCGGCTGCGCACCGGCGGCGAGGCGCTCGACCTCCTGCGCGAGGCCGCCGCCGCCGCGCGTTGGGCCGTCCCGCGGGTGGAGGGGCCGGCGCTCGCGGCGCGGACGCTGGCCGAGGTGCGCCTCTTCGTCGCCGTCCAACGCGGGACCTGGGTCGAGGCGCGCGCCGAGGGCCACGCGCTCAGCGTCCTCGCTCATCTCCCGGAAGGGCGACGGGTGCTGAGCTTCACCGTGGCCGACCCGGCGGACGGCCCGGACACCGCGTTCGGCCCCGGGACGAGCGCAATCCTGGACCCAGCGGAGCTCCTCCTCTTCGGCGAGCGCGTCGCGCGGGAGGCGGCGGTCGGCGTGTGGGGCCCCGGAAAGGCCAGGGCGGCGCTGCAGCTCGCGGCGGCCGCGCTCCGAGAGGCCGCGCGCTTCAACGGCCCGGACGGGCAACCCACGGCGGCGACGTTTCAGACCCCAGCGGCCCGCCAGCTGTTCGCCACCCAAGGGCCCCGGTTCCAGGCCCCAGCGCTGCTCGCGCGCGCCGACGCGCTCGACGCGGCGGCCGCGGCGATCGAGGTGCCGGAGCGGACCGCGCGGTGAGGCGCGGCGGCAAACGCCGCCTCGGAAGGCCACCTCCGGGTCGGCAGCGCCGACACCTACGCCCGCAACGCCCGCCAGTGGCAGGACGAGCTCCGCGCCCACCGCCGCTCCATGAGCAAGCACGACGAGGCCAAGCAGTCCTTCCTCGACGAGGGCTTGCTCATCCTCTCGCTCGCCCAGGAGGCCCCCGCGCTGTTCGAGCAGGCCACCCGCGAGGAGAAGCGAGAGCTTCTCAATCACCACCTTTCGAACTCGTCCTGGGCCGGCGGAAAGCTCACCATCGAGTGG
>JBEIVK010000890.1:0-1792 GCA_040373935.1 Alphaproteobacteria bacterium | reverse complement strand
GTGGTTTGCGGATCGGCTGGCGTTAACGTGACCGCGGCAGGGGCAGAGCCGGGGGCCAGCGGGTCTGGATTCAGCGGCTCATCTTCGACCGATGCGGCCGGCGTCCCATCCAGGGGGACGAAGTCCGCGACCGGAACCTCACCAGCGGGTGTGACTCGGGTGGCGGGCGGTACGCCAGTGGGCGCGGGCGGGACCAGCGGGGCTGGCTGGGCGCCGATCGCGGGCCGCGAAGGTTCCAGCGTCGCGGGCAGCCGCGTTGAGGCCGGCGTGACGAGTGCGTCCCCCGCGGGCGCCACAGCGGGCGGGCCGGCACTACCAGCTGCCTCCGGCGGGAGCGGACGCACGGGGACCAATGGATTGGCTGGGGTGAGGACCGTGGCCGCGGCCGATGGCTCGGCGGGGGTGAGGATGGCGGGGGTGGTCTGCGGATCGGGCGGCGTGACCGCGGCCGTAGCGGGGGCCGAGGCGGGCGTCGGCGTATCTGGAGTCAGCGGCGCGTCGGCTAGGGGCGTGACCGGTGTCCCATCCAGGGGGACGAGGTCCGCGACCGGAACCTCGCCAGCAGGTGTGACTCGGGTGGCGGGCAGCGCGCCAGTGGGCGCGGGCGGGACCAGCGGGGCTGGCTGGGCGCCGATCGCGGGCCGCGAAGGTTCCAGCGTCGCGGGCAGTCGCGGTGAAGCGGGCGTGATCACCGCGTCCCCGGCGGACGTCGCCGCCGGCGGGCCGGCAAAACCAGCTTCCTCCGGCGGGAGCGGACGCACGGGGACCGATGGAGTGGGCGGGGGGAGGACCGTGGCCGCGGCCGATGGCGCTGCGGGGGTGAGGACGGCGGGGGCGGTCCTCGGATCGGCTGGCGTGACCGCAGCAGCCGCAGGCGCGGACGCGGCGGCAGGCGCGACAGGATACAGCGGCGCTTCGGCGACTGGTGCGGCCGGAGTCCCGTTGAGGGGCGCGAGCGCCGCGATCTCATCCGGAGAGGCGGGGGCGCGCGGCGTGGGATTCTGGGCGAGGCGAGTCGCCGGCGGAATCACCGCCGCGGATGGGGTGCCGGCGGCCGCACCGGGCGCGGTGGCGGGCGGCGCTTGGTTGCCCGGGGCAGGGTCGACGCGGGCGGGCGGCGGCTCGGCCAGCGACGTCGCGGCGGGGGTGGCGACCCCCTTGGGCGAGGGCGGAAGCGCGGCGAGGGGATCGCCGGTGGTGGCGGTAGCGGTGAAAACGGGCTGGGCGGTCGGAGTCGGAGCCGTCGCAGGAACCTGGAGCACTCGCTCGGCTTCGAGAGAGGTGGGGGCCGGCGCCGGCGCACCCGGGATGCGTTGGGCCTCGAAGCGGGGCGCGGGTGCCGTCCCCGCCGGAAGCTGGGCGAGGACCGGGTCGAGGTTCGTGGGCGGAACCGCCTCGATGGGCGCCGCGACGACGGCGGCAGTCCGCGGAGGCGGGGTCCCGATCGCGAGGTTGGCGGCCGGTTGCCCGGCTCCGGGCAGGGGCGGGAGAACGGGAGTCTGGCCAACGCCGAGCGCGGGGGGCGGAGTCGCGCGGGGCGCGGTGAGCGGGACGGCCGCGGGAGCGACGGCAGCGGCGACTGCGGGCGGAACGAGCGGCGTGGCGCCGGGGGCGGCGGGTTTCGCGGCAGCGATCGGGACCGGCACCGCGAAGCCGGGGACGGCAGGCTCGGCGGTTACGGGCGCGGCCGGCTCGAACCTTGGTGCGGGGGCCGGCACGGTGGGATTCACCGCGCGCGGGAGCGTGGTCTGCGGCGCTTCAGAGCGGGGCTCGAGCGGCGGCGGGCTGGGCG
>JBEIVK010000940.1:0-1666 GCA_040373935.1 Alphaproteobacteria bacterium | reverse complement strand
GCGGCGGCGATGGCGGCGAGGGCGAGGGCGCGGCGCACGGTCGGGCGTCTATCCTGCGGGCGGGCGGCCGCGGGGATAGGGCCCATGGGGAGGCCGGCATGGGACTGAGCACCGAAGGCACGCCGCTCACCGCGGTCGCCCTGGACGGCACGGTGGACGTCGCGGCGGCCGTGAAGGCCCTGCCGTGGCCGGAGCGGCACCGCTACCCGTACGCCACCGTGCTGGAGCCAGAGGCGGGAGAGCGCATCTTCCTCTTCCACTTTGGCGCCGTCGCCCAGGTCGGCCGGGCGGCCTTGGACGTGGACCGCCTCCGCATGCTCACCGAGATCACGGGGCGCCGCCCGCTCTACCGCACCTCCGAGACGTACACGCTCGTCGAGGCCGCCGAGGGCACGCCCGCCACGCCGCGCATCGACTGGGACCGCATCGCCCTCCCCGACGACCGGCCGGACCTCGTCGCCGCTGCGGCCCTCCTCATCGCCCAGTCGGCGGCGCTGGAGCGCTACGAGATCGCCGCCGACGGCCTCGTCGAGGAGGCGCTGGAGCTGGCGCGGGAGCTCGAGCGCGCGGGCCGCCCGCCGCGCCGCAGCGGCGACCTCGTGCGGCGGGTCGGCCGCATCACCGGCGAGCGCCTCGGCATGACCCGCTGGTTCTACCTCGTGGATCGCCCGGAGGAGACCTGGCGGGACCCGCGGGTGGCCGAGCTGTACGACGCGCTCTTCCAAGACCTCGAGCTCGCCCGCCGCCACGAGGCGATGCTGCACAAGCTGCGCGCGGTCGAGGAGACCACCGAGATGGTCATCGACCTCGGCCACGGCCGCCAGAGCACCCAGCTCGAGTGGGCGGTCGTGCTGCTGATCGTCTTCGAGATTCTGTTCTCGTTGTGGGAGCACTTCCTCGCGTGAGCCTCGGCCCGGCGGTGAGCTGGCTGCTGCCGGTGCGGGATGGCGCCGCCTTCCTGCGCGGGGCCGTCGAGAGCGCCCTCGCTGACAGCGCGCCGGGAGACGAGCTCATCGTCGTGGACGACGGCAGCCGCGACGACCCGGCGGCGGTCCTCCCGGCAGACCCGCGGGTGCGCCTGCTGCGCCAGCCGCCGGGCGGCATCGCCGTGGCCCTGGAGGCGGCGCGGGCCGCGGCCCGTCACCCGCTGCTCGCCCGCATCGACGCCGACGACCGCGTCCTGCCCGGCCGCCTCGCCGCCCAGCGCGCCGCCTTCGCGGCCGACCCGGGCCTCGTCGCCGTGGGCGGCGGCGTGCGCTTGCACCGCGCCGGCGGGCCGCCCCCCGCCGGCATGGCGCGCTGGGCCGCCTGGATGAACGAGAACGACCCGATGGTCGAGCGCCTCGTCGAGAGCCCGCTCGTGCACCCCGCCACCACCTTCCGCGCCTCGGCGGTCGCCGCGGTCGGCGGCTGGCGGCAGGGCGACTTCCCCGAGGACTACGCGCTGCTGCTCGATCTCGTCGCCGCGGGCGGGCGGCTTGGGCGGGTCGCGTCCCCCGTCCTCTCGATGGAGGACCGCCCCACCCGCCTGACCCGGACGGACCCGCGCTACCGCCCGGAGGCCTTCGCCCGGCTGCGGCAGGCCCACCTCGACGCCGCAGGGCCGCCCGGCGCCGTGACCATCCTCGGCGGCGGCAGCACCGCGGCCGCGTGGGTCGGCTGGGCG
>JBEIVK010000470.1:0-3679 GCA_040373935.1 Alphaproteobacteria bacterium | reverse complement strand
GGCGCAGGTGCGCGCGGCCGCATCGGCCGCGGGCGGCGGCCCGGTGCCAGAGGCGGCGCTCCGGGTTGCGCCATCGGGGCGGGTGGGCCTGCCGCTCGTCGAGGAGTGGGACGACGCGGCCATCGCCGCCGAGCGGGCGCGCGAAGGCCTGGACACGCCTGCGCGGGCCGAGCGCGTCACGGTGGGGCGCGGGCCGGCCGGGCTGTACACGCACTTCTGGGGGGCCGACGCGCCCTTCTCAGACCTGTGGGGCCCACCCGATGTCATCGCGTCCTGGCTGCGTCTCTTCGCGGACTGGGCGACGCACTGCGCCTCCACGCTGCACCCCGCAGACCCGACCCGCTGCACCCCGCAGGTGGGGGACCTCGGCTGGTTCGGTCCGGCCCGACCGGACCCCCTCGGCCACAAGGACCACATCGACGGCCGCTGCCTGGACCTCCGCCTGTTCCGCGTCGACGGCAGCCGCTACGAGGCCTTCTGGGACCGCCCGGACGACCGCCCGGGCCGAGGAACCGCCTACGACGGGCCAACGACGCGGGCCTTCGTCGCCTTTGCCGCAGCGCGCCCGGAGGTGGGGCCGGTGTTCTTCAACGACCCGGCCGCCGCCGGGGCCCAGGCCCTGCCGGGGCACGACGACCACATCCACCTGTGTGTGCGGGCGGCGCCCTGAGCGCGCCCTCAGCCGCCAGCGTTCAGGGGGAAGGCCCCGGTGAGCGTGCAGGGGAAGGCGAGCCCGGCAAGCTCCAACAGGAAGCACGAGCCGCCGTCGCAGGTGACCTCGATGTCCACCGCGCCGTCGATGCTGGACTCGCCGCGCACTTCGCCGGACAACGCCGTGTCGAGCGTCAGCACGGCGTCGAGGCCCGGTGCGGCGTCGCGCTCCGTGGTCGTGGGGGTGCACGCAAAGTCCGGCGCCGTGTAGCCGCAGGACACCGGGCCACTGCCATCGTCCAGCGTGAAGCCGCTCGCCGAGACCGCGCTCACCGTGAGGGCGTCCGGGATGAAGTTGTCCGGGTCCTCGAAGTTGGTGAGCCCGCAGGGGTCGCTCCCCACGGTGAACGCGCCCGTCGACCAGATGCCCTCCACCGGCAAAATCGGCCCCGGGTCGCCATCGCCGCCGTCCGCCCCGCCATCGGCCCCATCGCCCGCGCCATCGGTGCCGTCGGCAGTCCCGTCGCCCGCGCCGCCATCCCCGGACCCGTCCGCGCCGTCCGCACCGTCTGCAGACCCGTCGCCCGCGCCGCCGTCGCCGCCGTCGCCCGCGCCATCCCCCGCGCCACCGCCGCCGTCGTCGCCCGAGGCCGTGTCCACCGCGTCGCCGCCGTCGGGGGACGCCTTGTCCGTGAGATCCGGTGTGCATGCCGCGAGAAGGAACAGGAACGAGGATCGCATGGGGCCACTCCGTGAGGGCCGATATCCCGCCGCACACGCTTTGCACACAGTCTCACCCCAGGAAGCAGCAGGCCGACCGGCCGGATAGCGGGTGCGATGCCCCGGCTCCTGCCCGCCCTCGCCCTCGTCGCCTGCGTTCCACGCGCCCGGACGCTCGCCGCAGAGGCGCCGGACGGTGGGCCAGACGCCGTCGTCCTCGTGAGCCTCGACGGCTTCCGCCCCGACTACCTCCGCCGCGCCGATCTGCCCGCGCTGTCCCGCCTCGCGCGGGAGGGCGTGCGCGCCGAAGCGCTCACCCCGGTCTTCCCCTCCAAGACCTTCCCCAACCACTGGGCCATCGCCACCGGGCTCACCACCGAGCACCACGGCATCGTCGACAATCGCTTCTACGATCCCGAGCTGGGCGAGTGGTTCGACATGCTGGACGACGCCGACAACCAAGACCCGCGCTGGTGGCAGGGCGAGCCGATCTGGGCCACCGCCGAGCGTCAGGGCGTGCGCACGGCGACGCTGTTCTGGCCGGGCTCCGAGGCCCCCGTGGGGGGCGTGCGCCCCAGCCTCTCGGTGCCCTACGACGGGCGCATCCCCTGGGACACCCGCGTGGAGACGGTGCTCGGCTGGCTGGAGCTGCCGGCGGCGTCCCGTCCCCGCCTCCTCACGCTCTACTTCGACGAGCCGGACGGCGCGGGGCACGACCACGGCCCGGACGGCCCGGAGGTCGAGGCCGAGGCCGTCCGCGCCGACGCGGCGGTCGGCCTCTTGCTCGACGGTCTGGACGCCCGCGGCCTCAGCTCCCGCGTCACCGTGGTGGTGGTGTCGGACCACGGCATGGCCGACACCGACGACAGCCGGGCTGTGTTTCTCGACGACTACGTGGATGTGTGGAGCGGGCAGGTCGACACCTGGAACGCCTGGGCCGCCATCCGTCCCCCGGCCGGGTCCGAAGGGGCCTGGGCCGCGGCGCTGGCCGACGCGCCGCACATGCGCTGCGCGCTCCGCGAAGACCTCCCACCGCGGCTGCACTACACCGAAAACCCGCGCATCGCCCCGCTCCACTGCATCGCCGAGGCCGGCTGGTCCATCACGACCCGCAGCTTCCTACGGGCCAACCCCGGTCATTACGCTGGCGGAACCCACGGCTACGACCCGGCGGAGCCCACCATGGCGGGGATTTTCATCGCCCGAGGGCCCGGGCTCGCCCCGGCCGGCACCGTGGTCCCCGCCTTTGAGAACGTCGAGGTCTACGGGCTCCTCGCGCATCTCCTCGGCGTCGTCCCCGCAGACACGGACGGCGACCTCCAGCGCGTCGCCGGGGTCCTCGCACGATGAGCGCGCTCGTCCTCGTGGCGCTCCCCGCGGCCGCGCTGCTCGTGGCGCTGCTCTCGGCCTGGGGGCTGCACCGCGTGTGGTTGGTGGCGCGGCTCCCGCGGCCGCGTCCCCCGACCCCGCCCGCGTCGCTCGAGGGCCCGCTGCCCGTGGTCACCGTCCAGATACCCGTCTTCAACGAGGCCGCCGTGGTGGAGCGGGCGGTCGACGCCGCCTGCGCCCTGAAGTGGCCGGCCGGCCGGTTGGAGGTCCAGGTCCTCGACGACAGCACCGACGAGACGACCCGCCTCGCCGAGGCGGCCTGCGCGCGGGCGCGACTGCGCGGCGCGGACGCGCAGGTGCTGCACCGGGCCTCCCGGGACGGCTACAAGGCGGGCGCGCTGGCGGCGGCGCTGCCCCGCGCGCGCGGCAGCCTCATCGCCATCTTCGACGCGGACTTCCTGCCACCGCCCGACTTTCTCCAACGGGCCGTTCCTCCCCTGCTCGCCGATCCGGGGTTGGGCCTCGTGCAGGCGCGCTGGGGGCACCTCAACCGCAGCGCGAGCTGGCTCACGCGGGCGCAAGGCGCGCTCCTCGATGGCCACTTCTGCGTGGAGCACGCCGCGCGGGCTGCGTCCGGGGCCTTCTTCAACTTCAACGGCACGGCGGGGGTGTGGCGCCGGGCGGCCATCGAGGGCGGCGGCGGCTGGTCGGCGCGCAGCATCACCGAAGACCTGGACCTCAGCTACCGCTCCCAGCTCGCTGGCTGGCGTTTCCACTACGACGACGCGCTGGTCGTCCCCGCCGAGCTACCCGCCGACGCCCGCGGGTTTCGCGTGCAGCAAGCCCGCTGGGCGGCGGGCACCCTGCAAGCCGCGCGGTGGCTGGTGCCGGCGGTGCTGCGCGCCCGGCTGCCCGTCGCCGTGAAGGCCGAGGCGCTCGCCCACCTCGGCGCCAACCTGGCTTGGCCGGGCGCGGCGGC
>JBEIVK010000780.1:0-2111 GCA_040373935.1 Alphaproteobacteria bacterium | reverse complement strand
CGGGCGCGGCCGCTGCGGTGGGGGGCACCGCGACCACGGCCGGCCGAAACGGGTGCGCCCCTCGGCCAAGCCGCGCACCCTCCACCCGCGCGCCCTCCACCTGGGCGTCCTGCCACTGGGCCCCGGCCAGCCGTGCGCCGCGCAAGTCCGCGCCGCGGAGATCTGCCCCCGTGAAGTCGGCCTCCCGCGCATCTGCGCCCCGGAGGTCGGCACCCCGCAGGTCCGCGCCGGAGAGGCGCGCGCCGACGAGGCAGGCGCGCCGCAGCTGCGCGCCCGCGAGGGTGGCTGCGCGCCCATCGGCCTCGCCCAGGTCTGCGCCGGGGGCGATGAGGCCCGCCGCTTGCGCCCCCGCGAGGCACGCCCCGCGCAGGCGCACAGCGTCCAACCGGGCGTCCCGCAGGTCCGCGCCGTCGAGCCGCGCTTCCGCCCACGCCGCGCGCCGGTGGTCCCCGCCGCCCAACGCCGCGCCGCGCAGGTCGAGGCCGCCCGCGCCCGCCGGTGGCGTCGCACGCCACAGGTCCGGCGCCGGCGCGTCAGGCGGCAGGGGCGGGGTCTGGCTCACCCGCCGCCTCTATCCCGCGGCGGCTCGCCTGCCCGTCCACGCCGGACGGCACGGTTCCTGCAAAACCGCCGTCCGGCGCCGCCCCGCGCGCTTGCCGAACAGGCGGGCATCCCATACATGGCCGCCCTTCCGCCGTCCCTCCTCCTCTCCCCGACATCCCCTGGTCCGCCCATGGACAAGCTCATCCTCGAAGGCGGGCGCCCGCTCGCCGGCACCGTCCCGGTCAGTGGCGCCAAGAACGCCGCGCTGCCCATCCTCATCGCCACGCTTCTGGCGCCGGGTGAGCACACCCTCGACAACGTGCCAGACCTCGCGGACGTCAGCCTCACGCTGTCCTTGCTGGGCCGCCTCGGCTGCCCCAGCCTCGTGCCGGAGGGCGAAGGCCCCCACGGTGGCCAGCGCGTGCGCCTCGACACCGGGCGCGTCGCCTTCTCGGAGGCCCCCTACGACATCGTCCGCAAGATGCGCGCGTCGGTGCTCGCGCTGGGCCCGCTCCTCGCCCGGTGCGGCCACGCCCGCGTCTCGCTGCCCGGCGGCTGCGCCATTGGCGTCCGCCCCATCGACCAGCACCTGAAGGGCCTCGAGGCCCTCGGTTGCCGGTTCGAGCTCTCCGGCGGCTATGTCAACGGCCGGGTCGAGCGCCTGGTCGGCGCGGACATCGCGCTCGACATGCCCACGGTCACGGGCACCGAAAACATCCTCATGGCCGCCGTCCTGGCTGATGGCGTCTCGGTCATCCGCAACGCCGCCCGCGAGCCCGAGGTGGTGGACTTGGCCCGCTTCCTGCGGGCCATGGGCGCGCGCATCGAAGGGGAGGGCACCGACACCATCACCGTCGATGGCGTGCCCGCGCTGCGGCCGGCCCGCGTCCCGCACCGCATCCTCGCAGACCGTATCGAGGCGGGCACGTACCTCACCGCCATCGCCATCACCGGCGGCGAAGGCTTCGTCCGCGGCGCCCCCGCCGACGACCTCCGCCCCGTGCTCGACGGCCTGCGCGCCGCCGGCTGCGCCGTGGACGAGCGCCCCGACGGCGTCTTCGTCTCCCGCACCGGGCCGCTCCAGCCCGTCTCCATCGAGACGCGCCCCTTCCCGGGCTTCCCCACCGACATGCAAGCGCAGTGGATGGCGCTCATGGCCGTGGCCGACGGCGTCACCGAGATTCGCGAGACCATCTTCGAGAACCGCTTCATGCACGCCGCCGAGCTCATGCGCCTCGGTGCCCACATCGAGCTGGACGGCAATCTCGCCCGGGTCCGCGGTGTCCCGCGCCTCACCGGCGCCGCCGTCATGGCGACGGACCTCCGCGCCTCGGCCTCCCTCATCCTCGCCGGCCTCGCCGCCGAGGGCCAGACCGAAATCCTCCGGCTCTACCATCTCGATCGCGGCTACGAGCATCTCGTGCGCAAGCTCGAAGGCCTCGGCGCCCTCGTCGCCCGCGTCGGCGACGACACCCGGATGCCGGTCGGCGCCCTCGCAGCGCGCGCCGCCGCCCGCGGTCGCGTCGCGGTCTGACGCGGGCCTCTCGGGGGCGCAGCGGGCACCACGG
>JBEIVK010000767.1:0-2187 GCA_040373935.1 Alphaproteobacteria bacterium | reverse complement strand
GGTGACGGTAGTTCAGCGTGTGCTCTTCCGATGGGACCCCGGAGGCGGGCCGCCGACGGCCGGCACGGCCGGCGGGCCGCCGACGCGTCCGGTAGACTGGGCGAATGTCCACGCCGATCCTCCCGCCAGACGACGTCGCCGCGCAGGCCGCCATCCCGAGCCTGGAGACCTACCGGGCCCTGCACGCGGCGGCCCTGGCAGACCCGGAGGGGCACTGGGGCGCGCTGGCGCGCGGGTTGTTGCGGTGGGAGCGCCCGTTCACGGAGGTGCTGGACGCGCGGACGCCGCCGTTCTTCCGGTGGTTCGCGGATGGCACCCTGAACGTGTCGGCGAACTGCCTGGACGTGCACCTCGGCACGCCGCGGGAGCACGCGCCGGCGTTGATCTTCGAAGCGGACGATGGCGCGGTGACGCAGGTGAGCTTTGGCGCGCTGCACGCCCGGGTGTGCGCGCTGGCAAACGGGCTTGCGGCGCGGGGGTTCGGCGTGGGGGACCGCGCGATCCTCTACCTGCCGATGTCGGTGGAGGCGGTGGTGGCGATGCAGGCCTGCGCGCGGCTGGGCATCACACATTCGGTTGTCTTTGGCGGGTTTTCGGCGAAGGCCCTGCACGACCGCATGGAGGACCTGGGCGCGACGCTGGTCATCTGCGCGGACGGGCAGCGGCGGGGCGGGCGGGCGCTTCCCTTGCAGCCGGCGGTGCACGAGGCGATGGCGCTGGGGCCCGGCGGAGACGCGGTGCGGTCCATCGTGGTCGTGCGGCGCTTGGGCGGCGCGTTGGAGGCGGCCGACGCGCGGGTGGTGGACTGGGACGCCGTGGTGGAGGGGCAGCCGGCCGTGCACGCGGCGCCGGCGCTGCCCGCCGAGCACCCGCTCTTCGTGCTCTACACCTCGGGCTCGACGGGAAAGCCAAAGGGCGTGCAGCACGCGGCGGCCGGCTATCTGCTGCACGCGCTGCTCACGACGCGCTGGACCTTCGACGCCCAACCGGCGCGCGACGTGTTCTGGTGCACAGCGGACGTCGGCTGGATCACGGGGCACACCTACGTCGTGTACGGGCCGCTCGCGGCGGGCTTGACGCAGGTGATCTTCGAGGGGGTGCCGTCGTTCCCGCACCCAGGGCGCTTCTACGAGATCATCGCGCGGCACGGTGTCACCACGTTCTACACGGCGCCGACGGCCATCCGGGCGCTCATCAAGGCGGCGCACGACCACCCGGAGCACGCGCCGGGGCGCTACGCGCTGGGCTCGCTGCGGCTGCTGGGCAGCGTGGGCGAGCCCATCAACCCGGAGGTGTGGCGTTGGTACCACCGCGAGGTGGGCGGCGGTCGCTGCCCCATCGTGGACACCTTCTGGCAGACCGAGACCGGCGGGCACGTCATCACGCCGCTGCCGGGCGCGACGCCGCTGGTGCCCGGGTCGGCCACGCTCCCCTTCCCGGGCATCGACGCTGCCGTGGTGGACGAGGCGGGGCAGCCCGTGCCGGCGGGCAAGGGCGGGCTGCTCGTCATCCGGCGGCCCTTCCCGTCCTTGCTGCGGACCCTCTGGAACGACCCGGAGCGCTTCGCGCGCACCTACTTCCCGGCAGAGCTGGGCGGGGCCTACCTCGCGGGCGATGGCGCCATCTGCGCGCCGGACAGCGGCTACTTCACGATCACCGGCCGCATCGACGACGTGCTCAACGTGTCGGGGCACCGGCTCGGCACCGCAGAGGTGGAGAGCGCGCTCGTGAGCCACCCGGCGGTGGCGGAGGCGGCGGTCGTGGGCGCGCCGGACCCGCTGACCGGCGAGGCCATCGTGGCTTTTGTCACGCTCAAAGTTCCCATCCCCACCGAGCCCGCCGACGCCGCGGCCTTGGCGGCGGCCTTGCGCGCGTGGGTGGGGCAGGAGATCAGCCCCATCGCGAAGCCGCGGGAGGTGCGCTTCGGGGACGCCCTGCCGAAGACCCGCTCGGGCAAGATCATGCGCCGGCTGCTGCGGGCGCTGGCCCGCGGGGAGGCCATCGCCCAGGACACGAGCACGCTGGACCACGCGCCCGCGCCGGGGCGGCCATCGGTGCTGGAGCAGCTCGCGCGGGTGCCGGGCCACTGATGGGGCCGGTCGCCAGACGCAGGGCCGCGCTCGGCGCGGTGGTGCTCGGGGGCTGCGGCGCGGGCGGTGGGCCGGGCGGCGGGCGCGGCGCGGCGGG
>JBEIVK010000598.1:0-2975 GCA_040373935.1 Alphaproteobacteria bacterium | reverse complement strand
GGCCTGGAGATTGCGCAGGTCCATCAGGCGGATCTGGCCGTCGGTGTCCATCGAGAGGACGCGCTCGCCCCGCGGGTCGAACTCCACGCTGCTGCCGGAGACGCCGGCCCAGGAGTTGCGCTCGCCGCGCACGAGATCCCACCAGCGAAGGATGCCATCCCGCGAGATGGCGGCGAGCTGACTGCCTTCGGGCGAGAGGGCGACCCCGCGGAAGGCCCGCACCCGGCCGCGCGCGCCCTCCCGCTCCTCCAGAAACAGCGCCTCGCCGGTGTCGGTGCGGTAGACCCCGACGCGGCCGTCCTCGTCGCCCACGGCGAGGTAGGCCCCGCCCCGGATGAGCGCGAGCGCGCCATTCACGCCGGCGCCGGGCTGGAACTGAAGCTGCGGCGTGGCCTCGCCCGGGCGCTGCACCGCGACGAGGCCGCTGGCGTCGGCCGTGGCCAGCGCGCCGGAGTCCGGGTCGTAGGTGGCGGCCGTGATCGGCGCGTCGTGGACGTTGGGGCAGAACTGGTCGGCGAGGGAGGGCATGGCGCAGGGATCCTACGCGGCGCGCCCCCGCGCGTCCACCGACCGTGCGACACTTCCATCCATGGCCGCCGACCGCATCGCCCTCCTGCTTCACATGCACCAACCGGACTACCGGCATCCGCTCACGGGCGAGCCGGCGATGCCCTGGGTGCGCTTGCACGCCTGCCGCGGCTACACCGATGTCCCGGTCCTCGCCGCCGAGTCCGGGGCGCGCTTCACGCTCAACGTCGTGCCGTCCTTGCTCGACCAGCTCCTGCACTACACGGCCGGCGGGACGGACCCGTGGGAGCGCGTCGCGCGTGTGCCGGCAGAAGACCTCTCCTCCGCCGAGCGGGACTTCATCCGGGCGCGCTTCGTCCACGGCCACCCGGGGATGCGCCGGGTCTCGTCGCGCTACCGGGAGCTCGAGGCCCGGGCGGCGGTGCTGGAGCATCCGCAAGACTTGCGAGACCTGCAGGTGTGGAGCAACCTCGCCTGGATGGGCGTGGTGGCGCGGCGGGACCCGCTGGTCGCCGCCTTGTACCGGCAAGACCGGCACTTCGACCACGCGCAGCTCCTCGGGCTGCTGGAGGTGCAGCGCCAGCTCGTCGGCGAGGTGCTGGCGCGCTGGGCCGCGGCGCCCGAGGTCTCCGTCACGCCGTACGCGCACCCCATCCTCCCGTTGCTGGTGGACTTGCACGCCGTGCAAGAGGCGATGCCGCACGTGGAGCCGGGGGTGGTCTTCCGTCACCCGGACGACGCCCGGCGGCAGGTGGTCGAGGGGCTGGCCCGGGCCCACGAGGTGCTGGGGCGGCGGGTGGATGGCATGTGGCCTTCGGAGGGCAGCGTGTCGCCCGAGGTGGCGCGGCTCTGCGCCGATGCCGGGCTGCGCTGGCTGGCGACCGACGAAGGCGTGCTGTGGCGCAGCGACCGCGGGACGCCCGGCGGCACCGAGCGGGCGTGGCGGGTCGAGGACACGTCGCTCCGCATGGTCTTCCGCGACCGCGCGCTGAGCGACCGTGTGGGCTTCGTGTACGCGAGCTGGGAGGGCGCCGCCGCCGCGCGAGACCTCCTCGCCGGCGCGGCCGGGCGGGGGGTCGTGCCGGTGGCCCTGGATGGCGAGAACCCCTGGGAGAGCTACGCCGACGCCGGCGAAGGCTTCCTCGGCGCGCTCTTCGGCAGCGGGCGCACGGCGGCGGTGGGGGAGGTGCTGGACTCCATGCCCCTGGGCGCCATCCGGCGCCTGCACCGCGGCTCCTGGATCGACGCCAACTTCAACATCTGGGCCGGGCACCCGCACGACCACGCGGCGTGGGCCGAGCTCGCCGCCTTGCGGGCGGCGTGGGAGTCCGCCGGGCGCCCGGAGGCGGCCTGGCCGGCGATCCGCAGCGCGGAGGGCAGCGACTGGTTCTGGTGGTACGGCCCGGAGCACCACAGCGACATGTTCGACCTCTTTGACGGCCTCTTTCGCGCGCACCTCACGGCGGGCTGGCAGGCGATGGGGCTCCCGGCCCCCGCCCGCCTCGCGGCGCCGATCCACCGCAACGGGTAGATTCGGCGGCCCATGCACCCGATCACGGTCATCCCGGTTTTTGCTGACCCGCTCTGCTTGCTCGACCCGCCCGGGCGGGTGGACGCGGTGGGCCGGGGACCGCTCGCCGCGCTGGTGGAGCGCCTCGAAGGCGCGCCCGCGGTGCGCTGTGGGCTCGCGCTCTCGGGCGCGCTGCTGGGCTGGCTGGACGGCCCCGGCGCCGCGTGGCTCGAGCGCCTGGTCAAGCTGTGCGCCCGCGGGCAGGTCGAGCCTCTCTGCGCGCCGCGGGGGGGCGCCGCGTTGCCGCTCCTTCACGAGCGCGACGCGCTCGTGCAGCTTCAGGTCCAGCGGCGGGCGCTGCTCGGCCGCCTCGGGGTGCCGGTGCGCGGCGCGGTGCTCCCGGCCGGCGCGTGGGACCCCAGCCTGATCGCCCCGATCTCCCGCGCGGGGCTCGGCTGGGTGCTGGTGCCGGAGGCGCTTTTTCTGGTCGCCGGGGGGCGCGCCGAGGCGCTGC
Organism: Alphaproteobacteria bacterium; assembly: GCA_040373935.1. GTDB lineage: Bacteria > Myxococcota_A > UBA796 > UBA796 > UBA2385 > JBEIVK01. The sequence goes on along the minus strand of JBEIVK010000598.1, from coordinate 423 downwards.
CTGCCTGGGGCACGGCCGAGCGGGGCGGCGTCACGGTGGGCGTGCTGCCGGCCGTCAGCCTCCCGGTGGCCCTGCCGTTGCCCGCGCTGCGCGCGCGCGCGGAGGCCGGTCAGCGCTGCGTCACCGTGCTGGCGCCCATCGGGGAGGCCGCCGCCTTGGTGGAGCGCCTCGCCGGGGCTGCCGGGGCCTTTCGCACGGGCGTCCCGGTGCAAGTGGTCGAGCGCCTGCCCTCGGGTGGCCGCCTCGCGCCCGCGGCCGGCACCGCCAGCGATGCGGCGCCCTACTTGCTCGGCCCGGAGGCCGCGCGGGCCTGGCTGGACGCGGCGACGGGCCGGCTGCCCGATGGCCTCGCCGCCCTCGGGCGGGCCGCGGTGGGTCCGCCTGTCGAGGCGGTGCTCGCCCGCCACGGCGCGGCGCGGCGGT
>JBEIVK010000088.1:0-10283 GCA_040373935.1 Alphaproteobacteria bacterium | reverse complement strand
TGGAGGGGACGCGGTGCCCGGCCCGCGGCCGGGCAGGCGCCCGCCGCGCTCAGGGCGACGCGCCCCCGCCGGCTGAGACGGCGGCCTCGTCGAGCCCGTCGAGCCAAAACGTCTCCACCGCGCCGGCGCCCCTGACCTCCTGCGGCCCGCGCGCCTCGCCGACAAAGGCGTCTCCGAGGCGCTCCCGCGTGGCGTGGCTGATGTGGATGCGGCCGGGGGCGCCGTGGCTCTCCATGCGGCTCGCGAGGTTGACGGTGTCTCCCCAGAGATCGTACGCAAACTTGCGGTGGCCGATGATGCCGGCGACGAGCGGGCCGCTGTGGATGCCGATGCGCACCGCCAGGCCGGGCGCCTCGGCCGCGAACAGGGCGGGGAGCTCCGCGCGAACGGCGAGGGCCAACCGACAGATGCGGGCCGCGGGGTCGGCCGCGCGGACGGGCGCGCCGCAAACGGCGAGGTAGGCGTCGCCGATGGTCTTGATCTTTTCGACGCCGTGAACCTCGCAGAGCGTGTCGAGGGCGCTGAAGACATGGTTGAGGAGGCGCACGACCTCGGCGGCCGCGCGGCCGCGGGCGTAGGGCGTGAAGCCCACGATGTCGAGGAACAGGACGCTCGCTTCGTCGAACTCCTCGGCGGCGGCGGGGGAGCCGCGGTCCTTGAGGTCGCGGGCGACGTGCGCCGGCAGGATGTTGAGGAGGAGGCGGTCGGCCTTCTGGCGCTCGGACTCGGCGTCTTCTCGGGCGGCCGCGAGGTCCAGGTCGGCCAAGAAGCGGCGGCGCTCGGCGCGCTCGAGGTGCAGCGCGAGCACCGCGCCGAGCAGCTCGGCGCCGAGCACGAGCAGCCCGGTGGCGAGCCGCAGGCCGGCCGGCGCGTCCCACGCGAGGGCGGACACGGCGAACCACGCGAGGCCCAACACCCCGGCGACCGCGCCGGCGACCCGCACGGGCAGCGCCGACAGGCCCCGCGCGAAGAAGAGCACGAGGGTGAGGCCCGAGCCGTGGAAGCCCGCCGTCTCGGCCGGCACCAGCGGCACCATGCCGACGATGGCGAGGCCGGCCACGATGATGCCGGCGGCCATCCAACGGTCTCGCGCGCGGGAGCCCGCGGCGCGCAAGCGGGCCGACAGGGCGGCCACGCAGACGAGCACGGCCGGCAGCCCGATGGCGTAGCGCAGCAGCGCGAGGTGCCCCCACGCGTCGGGGAAGACCAGGGCGTCCACGATGCCAAAGCCGGCGTACATCGCTGCGCCCACCGCCATCGCCGTGCGGGCTTGCGGGCGGCGACGCTCCGCGAGATCCGCTTGGAAGCGCTGCTCGAGCGCGGCGGGGAGGCGGCGGTCGGCCGGGTGGAGGAGCCTCACGTCCGCTTGAACCAGCCTTCTCGCCAGGCCAGGACCACCATCCCGCCGGACGCGGCGAGGCACAGGACCACCGCGAGGCCAAAGCCCAGCGGATGGTGCGACAGGGGGACGAGCTCGAAGTTCATGCCGAACAGGCCCGCGATGACCGTCCACGGGAGGCCGAGCGCGCTCACGATGGCGAGGATCTTCATCACCTGGTTGGTGCGCTCGTTCACCGCGTTGGCGTGCACCGTGATGGCGCCGTTGACCGACTCGACGAGCACGGCCAGCGTCTCTTGCAGGACGAGCAGGTGGTCCAGCACGTCGCGGAAGTAGATGCGGTGGTCTTGGCCGACCTCGGGCAGCGCCGGGTCGCACAGGCGACGGGCGACGTCCGCCATCGGCGTGACGATGCGGCGGACGAGCAGAACGTCGCGGCGCAGCGCGAGCAGATCTTCGAGCAGCCCGGGGACGGCAGCCAGGGCCACGCTCTCCAGCCCGTCCATGCGCTCTTCGAAGGCGTCCACCACGGGCCGAAGCTCGTCCACGCAGGCGTCCATGAGCGCGTGCAAAACCCGCAGCGGCCCCGGCGCGACGTCCTCGGCCAGCGCGAGCCGGCAGCGCTGCAGGGCCGACAGCTTGCCGTCGTGCACGGTGACGATGGTCTCGCCGCGCCAGAAGATGCGGATGGCCGTGGTGTCGAGCGGGTCGTCCGTCGTCCCGCTGTCCAGCGCCGTCAGGACGACGAACTGGTGGGTGCTGTACCGCTCGAACTTGGCGCGCCGCTGGCGGTGCCCGCAGTCTTCGACCGCGAGGGGATGGAAGTGGTAGCGGCGGCGGAGGAGGTCCAGCTCGGCATCGCCGGGGGCCTCGATGTCCACCCAGGTCGTCTCGCCCGCGCCCGGCGAGTCGGCCGGGGCGGCGTCGATGCGGCCAGCGGCCGTGAGGACAAGGGTACGGACCTCGGGCATCCGCCGCGCGTATCGCAGCGCCGCGCGCCTGTCCCGGCGCCTGCGCGCGGGGCCCGTGCCCGGCCGCGGGCCCGCAGGATACGTCCCGCGACATGTCGTGGCAGCCTGCACTCACCGGGTCCGTCATCCTCGGCGCGCTCGCGCTCCTCCTCACCGGAAAGGGCGCGCCCGACGTCGTCCTGCTCGGCGCCGTCCTCGTCCTCCTCATCGCCGGGGTCATCACCCCCGCGGAGGCGCTGGAAGGCTTCTCCAACACCGGCATGATCACCGTCGCCGCGCTCTTCGTCGTGGCGGCTGGCCTGCGCGAGACGGGCGGCGTCACGCTGCTCGCCAACCTGCTGCTCGGCCGCCCGCGCACAGACCGCGGGGCCCTGCTGCGCCTCGTGCCGCCCGTGCTCGCCGGCAGCGCCTTCCTCAACAACACCACCATCGTCGCCGCCCTCATGCCGGCGGTCAACGATTGGGCGCGCCGCTCCGGGGTGCCCTCCTCCAAGCTGCTCCTTCCGCTGTCCTACGCGGCGATCCTCGGCGGGCTGATCACCCTCATCGGCACCTCCACCAACCTCGTCGTCGCCGGCTTGGTGGACGACCGCCTGGCCGACACCCCCGGCCTGCACGCGCTGTCGATGTTCGAGCCGACCTCCGTCGGCCTGCCCATCGCGCTCGTCGGCGGCGCCATCATGGTGCTGCTCGCCCCCGTCCTCCTTCCGGATCGCCGCCCCGCCGTCTCCTTGGCCGACGACCCGCGCCGCTTCACGATGGAGCTCGTCGTCCCCGCGGCCTCGCGGCTGGCTGGCCGCAGCATCGAGGAGGCCGGCCTCCGCAGCCTGCCCGGCGCCTACCTCATGGAGCTCGTGCGCGGCGACGAAGTGAAGCCCGCCGTCGAGCCCACCGAGCGCCTGATGGCGGGGGACCGCCTCATCTTCGCGGGCGACGTCGAGGCGATGGTCGACCTCCAGCGCACGCCCGGCCTGGAGGTCGCCACCAACCAGGTGTTCAAGCTCGAAGGCGAGCGCCACGAGCGCGTGCTCGTCGAGGCCGTCGTCAGCGAGCGCAACCGCATCGTCGGCCAGACCATCCGCGAGGGCAACTTCCGCACGGTCTACAAGGCGGCCGTCATCGCCGTCGCCCGCGCCGGCGCCCGCATTCGCTCCCGCATCGGCGACATCGCCCTCCAGCCCGGCGACGTCCTGCTGTTGGAGGCCCACCCCGACTTCGTGAAAGAGCAGCGCGCCCGCGTCGACTTCTACCTCGTGAGCCCCATCCCTGGCGCCACCCCGCCCCGCTCGGACCGCACCTGGCTCGGGCTCGCCGTGCTCGGCTTCATGGTCGCGCTGTCGACCTTCGAGGTCCTCCCCACCGTCACCTCCGCCCTGCTCGCCGCCGCCGCCACCATCGTCTTGCGCTGCTGCACCGTCAAGGACGCCCGCCGCTCCATGGAATGGCCGGTGCTCATCGCCATCGGCGCCAGCTTCGGCCTCGGCAACGCGCTGCGCGCCAGCGGCCTGGACCAGCTCATCGCGTCCGGCATCAGCGCGCTCGGCACCGGCTCGCCCCTCGCCGCGCTGGCCGCCACCTACGTCCTCACCGTGGTCATCACCGAGATGATCACCAACAACGCCGCCGCCGTCCTCGCCTTCCCGCTCGGCATCGCCCTCGCCCAGCAGCTTGGCGTCTCGCCCATGCCCTTCGTCATGGCCGTCATGGTGGGCGCGTCCGCCAGCTTCCTCACGCCCATCGGCTACCAGACCAACCTCATGGTCTACGGCCCCGGCGGCTACAAAATGGCCGACTACCTGCGCTTCGGCCTGCCCATCACCCTCGCCACCGGCGCGCTCGCGCTCTGGCTCATCCCCATCTTCTGGCCGTTCTAAGGCAGTCTTTGGGCGCCTGCCGGCCCGCCGGGCCGGCACCCGGCCCTTCCGGCGGGTCGCGGCGGAGCCGCTCCGTGCTGCGCACCGCCGCTGCGCGGCGCCGCCTCCGGTCCCTGGCGCGGCCACGCCCGCCTCTGTGGCTCCCCGGAGCCCCGGGTGAGCCCCGCCCCGCTCCAGCCGGGCCTCCCGCCGGGCGTTCTTCGCTGGCCGGCGCTGCTGTCCCCCGCAGACGCGGCCGCCGCCCTCCCCGCGCTCGTCGCGGCCTTGCCCTGGGAGTCCCACACCTTCCGCATCTTCGGGCGCGCCCTGCCCATGCCGCGGCGCATCTGCTGGTTCGGGCCGGTGCCCTACGCCTACTCTGGGGTCGTCCACCCGCCGGCGCCCCTGCCGCCCGCGGTCGCCGACTTGCAAGCCGCCGTGGTCGCCGCCACCGGGCTCCCGTTCAACGCCGTGCTCTGCAACCTCTACCGGGATGGCGCGGACAGCATGGGTTGGCACACCGACGACGACCACCCGAGCGGGGGCCAGCCGGCGGTCGCCTCCCTCAGCCTCGGGGCGGCGCGCCGCTTCTGCTGGCGCGCCCGCGACGGCAGCGCTCGCTGGGAAACCACCCTGCAAGCAGGTGAGCTGCTGCTGCTCCCCGGCCCGCATCTCCGCGAGGTCCTGCACGCCCTCCCGCGGGACCGCCGGGTGTCCGCCGCGCGCGTCAACCTCACCTTTCGCCACCACGGCGCGCCCTGAGCGAGGCCGCGCGGGGGGGCCGGCGGGCTCAGCGCGGCGTGGCCCCGCTGTCCACCGCCTCGCCGCCCGTGCCGGCGGGGGCCTGCGCGGCCTCATGCAGCACGAGCACCGAGATGCGCCGGTTGCGGGCGTCTCCCGGCATCGTGCCGACGAGCGGCACGCGGCTCCCGTGGCCCGTCACGCGGTCGATCTGGTGGAGCGCGAGCCCGCCCTCCGACAGGAGCTGGCGCGCCGCCATCGCCCGCTCCGCCGACAGCTCCCAGTTGGAGCTGCGCGCGTCCCCGACGGGCGTCTCGTCGGTGTGGCCGCCGATGGCCACGCGGCGGTTCATCGTCGCGACGTACGCGCCGACCGTCTTGAGCAGCGTGGCCCCCGTCGGGCTGGCGCTGGATCCGCCGGCCGCGAACAGCGGCCGCCCGCCGGCGTCGGTGATGTCGATGCGGATGCCCTCGGGCACCTCGGAGATCTCGAGGTGCGCGCTGGCGTCGACGGACGCCGCCTCCAGCGACCAACGCAGGTCGGATTCGAGCTTGTCTGCGTCTGCCGGGGAGAGCTGGGGCACGCCACCCCGCGCGGCGTCCTCTCGGGCGGTGGGCCCGGCGGGGATCTTCTCGTAGATGCTGATGGGCGCGCCCTTGTTCTCTCGCCCCGCGGCGTCGGGGGTGACGTGGTGCGGCCGCCCGCCCTTGTCGAAGATGTTGTAGGAGTTGAAGTGCTCGGCGATGGCCTTCTGCTCCTCCGGCTTCGTCATGTTCAGGAGCCACATGAGCAGGAAGAACGCCATCATCGCGGTGACGAAGTCCGCGTAGGCGACCTTCCAGCTGCCGCCGTGGGGGGCGTGTTCGTCTGGCTTCTTTTTCTTGATGATGATGGGCGGAAGCTCTTTCTTCTCCTCGCTCATTTCCCGCCCCCGCGCATGGCGGCGTCCAGCTCATCGAAGGAGGGGCGGTCGTGCCCGGCCACCGCCCGGCGCCCGGCCTCCACGGCGCCGCCCGGAGACATGCCCTGGGAGAAGCCGACGATCGCCACGCGCGCGACCGTGAGCTGCGACTTCGCTTCGTCGGCGAGGTGCTGGATGTGCGTCGAGAGCGGGCCCACGAAGCCGTAGCAGAGGAGCACCCCGAGGAAGGTGCCGATGAGCGCGGCGCCGATGCTGTGGCCCAGCTCCTCGGGCGGGGCGCCCAGCTTGCCCATCGTCAGCACGACGCCCAGCACGGCGGCCACGATGCCCAGCCCCGGGAAGGCCTCTGCCACCTTGTTGATGCCGTGGCTCGGCACGACGGCGTGGTGGTGACGCGCGTCGATGTCCGCCTCCATGATGGCGTCCAGTTCGTGCGGCTGCATCTTCGCGGCGACGAAGACCTTCACGTTGTCGGCGATGAACTCCGTCAGCTCCAGGTTGGCCAGCACGGTGGGGTACTTCGTGAAGATGGCGGACTGCCCCGGGTTGGCGACGTGGGCCTCCACGGCGACCACACCCTCGCGGCGGATGATCTGGAAGAGCGCGCCGAGGAGCAGCAACAGCTCCAGGTAGTTCTGGCGGGTGGCCTCTTTCGCCTTGAAGACGTGGGTGAGGTCCTTCAGCGTGTGGGTGAGGACCTTCTTGGGCGATTGGATGATGAAGGCGCCCAGCGCGGCGCCGCCGATCACGATGAACTCCGCGGGCTGCCAGAGCACGTGCAGGTTGCCCCCGGCGTACAGGAAGCCGCCGAGAACGCAGAGGACTACGAAGATCGCACCAGCGATTGCGGTCATGGTCACCGGCCAAGAGGACAGGGGACAGTAGAGAGGCAAAGGGTCGCGGTGTCAAGGTGGTCACCGAATGTCACCGTGGCGCGCTGGGTCGGCGGGCATCCGAGGCGGTCTTTGCCCGGCGCCGGTGCTGGCCCACCATGTCCGTCCCGAAGTGCGGCCGGCGCACGGGCCCGCCTCCCATTCCCCGCGTCGCTCAGGTACACTGGCGGCAACGGGTGATTCATGCGTCGGATCCTCCTTGCCCTCCTGATGAGCGCCTGCACGGGCCCCACCAAGCTCCCCCTCGGCGGGCGCGACACCGCGGCCCTGGCCTTCGACGAGGACGGCGACGGCTACGCCGCAGGGGAAGACTGCAACGACGAGGACCCGTCGATCTACCCGGGCGGCCTCGAGCGCTGCGACGGCATCGACAACAACTGCGACGGCGTGGCCGACGAGGGCGTGCTGGACACCGTCTTCCCGGACGACGACGGGGATGGCTTCGGGGATGGGGGCCGCGGCGAAGAGGCCTGCGGGCCGGGCGATGGCTACGTCACCAACGGCAACGACTGCGACGACGCCGCCGCCGACGTCTGGCCTGGGGCCCCCGAGGTCTGCGACCTCCTCGACAACGACTGCGACGGCGAGGTGGACGACGGCTCCGGCTTCCTCGCGTTCACCGACGGCGACGGCGACGGCTTCGGGGACGCCGCGGCGGGCCAGTGGGTGTGCGCGCTCACCGAGGGCCTGGCCGAGCAGGACGGGGACTGCGACGACACCGCGGGCACGGTCTTCCCGGGTGCGCCCGAAGACTGCAACACGGTCGATGACGACTGCGATGGCCTCGTGGACGAGGGCGTCACGCTCACGTTCTTCCTCGACGTCGACGGCGACACCTGGGGCGATGGCGCGGCCCCGGTCGAGGCCTGCGCGCGGCCCGATGGCCACGCCGCCCGCGCGGGCGACTGCAACGACGCCGACTTCGACTACTTCCCGGGCGCGCCCGAAGAGGACTGCGCAGACCCGAACGACTACAACTGCGATGGCAGCGTCGCCTTCGCCGATGTGGACGGGGACGGCTTCGCGGCCTGCCGCGAGTGCGACGACGGCGACGCCTTGGTGTTCCCGGGGGCCTCCGAGGTGTGCAACGGCGTCGACGACGACTGCGATGGCGGCACGGACGACGCAGACGCCGGGGTGGACCTGTCGACCGCCTCTCTCTGGCACACCGACGCGGACGGCGATGGTTTCGGGGACCCGTCCACCGCCGTGGTCTCCTGCGACCCTCCCCCGGCCGGTGTGGCCGACGGCACCGACTGCGACGACCTCGTGGACACCTCCTTCCCCGGGGCCGACGAGGACTGCAACGGCGCCGACGACGACTGCGACGGGCTCACCGACGACGACGACCCGGGGGTGGACCTCTCGACCGGCACCGTCTACTACCCGGACGGCGACGGCGACGGCTTTGGCGTGCCCAGCGGCGCCCTGCGCTCCTGCGCGCGGCCCCTCGGCTACGCGGCCCTCTCCACCGACTGCAACGACGCCTCGGGCTCCGTGTTTCCGGGCGCCTTCGAGGTCTGTAATCTCGTCGACGACGACTGCGACTCCCTGACCGACGACGCCGACCCGGGGGTGGACCTCTCGACGGGGACTGTGTTCTACCGCGACGCCGACAACGACGGCCACGGGGACCCCTCCTCCACCGTCCGCGCGTGCAGCCTCCCCACGGGGTACCGCACCTCCGCCGACGACTGCAACGACGCCGCCGCGACGGTGCGGCCCGGTGCCACCGAGGTCTGCAACGGCATCGACGACGACTGCGACGCGGCCTCCGATGACGCCGACGCCGGCCTGGACACCAGCACCGCGTCCATCTGGTACCCCGACGCAGACCGCGACGGCTATGGCTCGATGGCGAGCAGCGTGCGGGCCTGCGTCGCCCCCTCCGGCCATCTCGGCAGCGCCTCCGACTGCAACGACGCGCTCGCGGCCGTCAATCCCGGGGGCAGCGAGGTCTGCAACAGCCTGGACGACGACTGCGATGGCCTCATCGACGACGCAGATGGCTCCCGCACCGGTGGCACCACCTGGTACCGGGACGCCGATGGTGATGGCTATGGGGTCACCACCACCACCACCACGGCGTGCTCCCGCCCCTCCGGCTACGCCGCGTTGGCGGGGGATTGCAACGACGCCTCGGCGTCCGTGCGCCCGGCGGGCACCGAAGCCTGCAACGGCGTCGACGACGACTGCGACGGCTCGACGGACGAGGGCATGCCCGACAGCGACAGCGACGGCCTCTGCGACGCCCGGGACACCGAGGCCTGCGATGGTCTGGACAACGACGGCGATGGTCTGGGAGACGAGGGCCTGACCTGCTCCTATCGGATCGTCCGTTCAGACCTCACCAACGGCCTGTGCGTGGACGACGACCTCGACATCTACCGCAACAGCACCTTGATTTTCGCAGACCGCAACGTCTACGCAGACTGCCACGCCGCATTTTCCTTCACGGCGACCCCGGGTGACACCCTCACGTTCTACGCCTACGACTCCTACGGGGGGTGCCGCTCCATCGACGACGTCTGGATCGTAAACGTCGCGAGCGGCCGAAGCCGGCGTCTGGCCACCGGGTTCAGCGGCAGCTGCGGGCACGGCGCCTCTTGGACCCCCTTCTGGACCCGCTCTGTGGCGGTCCCGGGGATTTTCTGAGCCACGCACCGGTCACCGGAATAGGGGGGGGGCATCCACAGGAGCAGCCCCTTGTCCACGCTGTTGTCTCAGATCCGCGTCCCCGAACTGGGGGACTACCGTGTCACCGTGCTCGCGCAGCATGGCATCCTCACGCTGGAAGATCTCCGCGCCACCCCCGAGGAGACGCTCGCGTCCTTCCCGCGCTTTGGCGTGGACGCCGCCGTGCGCATCCTGAAGTCGGCCAACCAGCCCGGGCCCTTTGCGCGCCGCGTGATGGTGGACCGTGCGCCCGCGCCCGCGCCGGAGTCCGTTGAGGCCGTGGCGGCCCCCCCGGCGGACGCGCCGGCCCGCCGCAAGCCCGGCCGGCCCCGCAAGGTGGTGGCCCCGGAGGCTCCGCCGGCGGCCGTGGACGCCGCGGCGGCCCCGGAATCCGCGTCCGAGGCGGCCTCCGCGGACGCAGACGCCAAGGCCTCCCGGCGCAGCAGCCGGCTCATGCGCACCGCCGCGGCAGCCGAAAAAGCGGCGGCCAAGGCGGCTGCGCGGGAAGCCGCGGCGGCCAAGGCCAAGTCGGAGTCTCGGGCAAAAAACCGCATCCTCCCCGGTCAGAAGGGCGCCACCGACAGCGATGGCGCGGCGGCCATCCTCAAGCGCGGCCCGGGGCGCCCGCCCCGCGCGCGGGTGGACGACGCAGATGCTGCGGCTGCGCTCACCCCCACCCTGGGCGACGCCGAGGGCGATGCCTCCGGCCCGGCCGTCTCCGCTGAGGCGGCGGTCGCGGGCCCGGCGCCGACGGAGCCGCTCCCCGCCGAGCGCCGCACGTCGGGCCGCAAGCCCACCGGGACCGGCATCCCGATGCCTCCCGTCCCTTCTGCGGCCCCCGAAGCCGCGTCGGCGCCTCCCGCGGCGGCCTCGCCTGCCGCACCGGCC
>JBEIVK010000605.1:0-2899 GCA_040373935.1 Alphaproteobacteria bacterium | reverse complement strand
GAGGGCGGCGACCCCGGCGCCGGGACGGCGCCGGGGGCACGCCCAGATCCGCCCCGATCAACCCAGGAGCTGCGAGAGCGCGGGCCCCAGCGTGGGGAAGCGAAAGGTGTAGCCGGTGGCGGCCGCGCGAGCGGGGACGACGCGGGCGCTGGCGAGCAGGCCCTCCTGGGCGAACTCGCCCAGCGCGGCGCGGAGGGCAAAGGCAGGGGCGGGAAGGAAGGCGGGGCGGTGGAGGGCGGCCCCCAGCGCGCGGGCGAAGTCGCCTTGGCGGACGGCGCCGGGGGCGACGGCGTTGAGGGGGCCGCGCACGGCGGGGCTGCGGAGGGCGTGGGCGATGAGGCCGAGGACGTCGTCGCGGTGGACCCAAGGGAACCACTGGCGGCCGCTGCCGAGGGGGCCGCCGAGACCGGCGCGGAACAGGGGGAGCATCTTGCCGAGGGCGCCGCCCGCAGGGTCGAGCACGATGCCGATGCGGAGCTTGACGACGCGGATGCCGGCCTCGGCGGCACGGTCCGCCTCGGCCTCCCAGGCGCGGCAGGTGTCGGCGAGGAAGCCAGTGCCGGGGCCGGCGTCTTCGTCGAGCTCGGACTCGCCGCGGTCCCCGTAGAAGCCGATGGCGCTGGCGGCGATGAAGACCTCGGGGCGTTGGGCGCGGCCGCGAAGCCAGTCGACGAGGGTGCGGGTGCCGGTGACGCGGGAGTCGCGGATGGCGGCTTTGCGCGCCTCGGACCAGCGGCCTTCGCCGACGTTCTCGCCGGCGAGGTGGACGACGGCGCCGAGGGGGCGGCCGTCGTCGTGGACGGAGCCGCCGAGGGGGTCCCACCAAGGGCCGCCGCCGGCGGGGGCGCGGCGCGGCAGGGGGACGACGGTGTGCTGGGCGGCGAGAGCGCGGCCGAGGAGGCCGGTGGCGCCGGTGACGAGGAGGGCGGGTGGGGTCATGCCGGTGGACTATCGGGGCGCGGGCCGGTTGGGAGGACTACGGCCGGCCGCCGCGGCCCTCTTGGTAGGCGTAGCGCTCCTCGGCCCACGGGTCGCCGCGCGAGTGGTAGCCGCGCTCTTCCCAGTACCCGGGCTGGTCTTCGGGGAGCAGGGTGACGCCCGTGACCCACTTGCAGGACTTCCATGCGTAGAGGTGGTGCACGACGAGGCGCAGAGGTCCGCCGTGGGTGGGCGCGAGCGGGGCGCCGTCGTGGTGGGTGGCGAGGAGGTTGTCGGGGAGGTCGAGGTCCGCCAGCGGGAGGTTGGTGGTGTAGCCGAGGTCGTCCCAGGCGCGGACGAGGGCGAAGCGGGCCTCGGGCCGGGGCTGGGCGCGGGCCAACAGCGCGGCGATGGAGACGCCGGCCCAGCGGTTGTCGTAGCGGGACCACGTCGTAACGCAGTGAAAGTCGCGGGTGACCGCGACGGGCGGGAGGGCCAGGACGTCCTCCCAGGAAAGGGAGAGCGGACGCTCGACCGCGCCGTCCACGGTGAAGCGAAAGGCGGCCGGATCGAAGGGCGGAACCTCGCCCTCGTGCAAGACAGGCCACCCCGTGACGAGGCGCTGGCCGGGCGGGAGGCGGTCGGTCGCGCGCACGGCGGGGCCGACGAGGCCGGGCTTCCAGAGGGGCATGCGTCAGCCCTCGAGCTGCTTCTGGGAGAAGCCGAAGCGCACCTTGAGGGTAAGGTTTCCCTCGTTGACCTCCAGCGCGACGTCTTGCACCCCCATCTGGAGGCGGAGGGCGCCGCCGGCCGGGCTGACGAGTTCGTCCACCTGGGCCTTCCGCAGAATGGGGACCTTGTCGAACTTCTGGACCTGCTGCGCGAGGGCCCACGCGGCCAGCTCGTTGAGCAACCGGAGGACGACGTGGTCCCCCAGATCCACCGTCGGGTCTTGCACGGTGCCGGTGATCGCTTGGGTGGCCGGGTCGAAGCGGATGTCACCCAGCGCGCAGGATGCGCCGACGCGCTTCTCCAGGGTGAAGGGGATCTCGACGTTGCGGCGGAGGAGGAGGACGCGCCCGGTGACGACGCCCTTGAGGTGGGCGTCGACGCCGATTTTCTGGTCCCCGTACTGGAAGGCGGTGCCCTGCTTGTCGACGTCGAGAGACCAGTCGCCCTCGACGTGGAAGAGGGTGTCGACGAGCGCGTAGACCTCCTGGCGACGGCCGTCCCACAAGGCGGCGACGCGATCGCGGGCTTGGAGGACGACCGGGGGCGGGTTGCGGTCTTCGAGGAGGGCCGTGACCTTCTCCTTGACCTGGAGCTGCTTCAGGCCGGCGTAGGCCGCGCGGGCGAGGTCAAACTGGCCGTCCTTGACACGAAAGGGCAGCGCGGCGCCGAGGAGTTCGTCCCAGAGAGCCTTCCCGATGGAGAGCGACAGGTGCCAGGACTCGGGGGGGAGCGCGCGCGACATCAAGCCTCCGGGGCGGGGAGAGTGTAACCGCGGGGGGCGCGCAGCCGAGGACTTGGCAGGGCGGCGCAGAGAGATCGCCGCGCGCGCGGGCCCACGCCGGGGCGCGCGCCCAGACGGCGCCTGCATGGAGGCGCGGCCGGACGAGGGCCCCGCGAACGGACCGGGGATCGCGCCATGGGCTCGCTGCGCCTCGCCCCGCCGCGGCGGGCGCGGCGCCGGCTGCGGCTACTGCACGGAGCAGCGCAAGAACGCGGACTTGCAGATGACCGTGGACGTACGGCCGGGGGCGACGGTGACCGAACCGACGTACAGAGGCTCGTCCCCGGCGCCAAAGACGACCCGCAATCGGTAGACGCCGGGCGCGAGCGCGGGGCCGGGAGAGACGGCGCCGGCCTCGCCCACGAGGTCCACGGAGATGGCATCCCCACGCACCTCCACGCCGCCGGTGCTGGGAGCGGCCGGCGCCGCCGGCGCGGGGGCCTCGACAGGCGTCGCGGCGGGCGTGGG
>JBEIVK010000880.1:0-1817 GCA_040373935.1 Alphaproteobacteria bacterium | reverse complement strand
GCCGCAGCGCCGGCCGTTCGCCACGAACACGGACAGAACCGTTCCTTCCCAGGATTGCGCGCCGGCCGGGCCCTCCCAGGCGAGGTGCAGCGGCGCGGGACGGTAGGCGAAGGCGGCCTCGATCGAAGCCCGCAGGAAGGTGATCGCTCCGCCGAGGCGCTTGTCCATGCGATTGGCGCGCCGCACGACCTCGCCGTTGGCGCCGAAGCCCGCCACGTTGACGATGCACTCGCTGACCCGCCCCTGCGGCCCGTCCAGCTCGACGGCGATGAGGTCCGCCGCCCGGGCGGCGCCCGCGCCGGCGACCCGGAGAGCGCTCTCGAGATCGGAGGGGATCTCCAGGGATTTTTGCAGGTCGGAGCCGGTGCCGAACGGGACGGTCGCGAAGGCGAGGCCCGGCCGGCGTGCGCGGCGACCCTCCACCATGCCGTTGACGACCTCGTGGCAGGTCCCGTCTCCGCCGACCGCGGCGACGGTGGCCACCCGCGGGTCTGCGGCCGCGGCGGCGGCCAGCGCGGTGGCGTGCCCAGGCCCCTCGGTGAGCACGAGATCCCAGGCCGGGAGCGTGCGGTCTGCAGCGCGGCGCAGGTCGTCCACGCGGCGCCCCGCCCGGCCGGCGCCGGCGCGCGGGTTGAGCACGAGGCGCACGAGGCCTGCGGTGTCGGCGGTGGGGGTGGACATGCAGCCTCCGGAGCGGCGCAGCGGCTAACCCGCGGGCGCGGGGCTGGGGCGGCCGGCGCGCAGCAGGCGGGCCACCGGGTCGTCGATGGTGGCGCCGTGGCGGCGGAGGGCCTCGGCGCAGACCGCGTCCGTGGCGCTGTGCGGGCGGCCGCCGAGCCGGCGTGCGGCCTCGGCCCCCATCGCCTCGGCGGTCTCCGGGTGGTGAAGCGACAGGGGCGGCGACGCGCCACAGCAGGCGAGCAGCTCGCTGTTGTCGGCCTGTCCACAGGGCGGCAGCGCGGGCAGCGAGGGATCCGCGGGGGCGAAGGCGTGCAGCGGCCGACACGCGAGGCCGGCCTCGGCGGCCACCCGCTCGACGCCGCGGCTGGGCGCGACGAGGGTCCGCAGGCCGATGACCTCGCGCAGGTGGCGGGCATGGGCGGCGAAGGGCTCCGGATGATCCAGGAGGGCCCGGCCCAGCTCGTCGCGCGTGCGGAGCCGGGCGACGGGCGCGCCAAGCTGCGCGGCCAGGGCGGCGGCCCAGGGCCGAGAGTCGGTCTCGATGGCCACCCATTCGCCGTCCCCCTCCAGGGGCCCGGGGGCCTCCACGGCCGCGGGGGGCGTGAGCGCGGCGCGGACCTGGGCGAGCAGGTCCGAGACCGGGCGGGCGATGGCGCAGGCGCGCGTGCACGCCCCGCAGCCCGTGCACAGCGCGGCGGACCGGGCGGCGGCCTGGGCGGTGCCGGTGCCGGACACCCAGGCGTAGACCTCCCCCATGATCACGGCGGGCACGGCGGCTTCGCGGGCCGAGCCCACGGCGACGGGGCAGGCGTGGCGGCAGAGGCGCGGGCAGAACGCGCAGAGGTCGACGTCGGAGACGCGCATCTCAGTCCACGGGCGGAGAGGGGAGCGGGGGCGCGGCCAGCGGATCCACCGGGAGCGCGAGGCGCGGTGCGCCGCCACCGAGCGGGACCACG
This sequence comes from Alphaproteobacteria bacterium, assembly GCA_040373935.1. Lineage (GTDB taxonomy): Bacteria > Myxococcota_A > UBA796 > UBA796 > UBA2385 > JBEIVK01. Next base: position 180 of record JBEIVK010000880.1, on the reverse strand, counting down.
GGGAGCTGCACCATCTCGGCGTGCCCGCGGCGCAAGGCCGCCCAGCGGAGGTCCGGGCCGGCCGCCGAGCGCGGGGCGGGGCCCACGCGGGCCGCCGCGCCGCCTGGGAAGCGCCCCTGCACGGCAAACAGCGGGGTGACGGGGTGCGGGACTGCGCCGCGGCGCAAGGCGGTGAGCCAG